>JALWEC010000038.1 GCA_027036655.1 Melioribacteraceae bacterium | reverse complement strand
ATGAAGCTGCGACAGAATATCAGAAGGAGCTGGCAAAACGGTGGACTGAGCTGAACGGGCTTTACGACAGCGAATATTTGGATGAGACGGACTGGCAATTTTTTAAAATGCGTCCGCAGAATTTTCCGACTATAAGAATAGCGGCGGGAAGCAGTTTTGTTAAGAGGATTATCGCCGATAATTTCGTTTCATCTTTGATAAACTTAATCGGCTCCGATATTTCGTTGACTGAAATGATGAAGAGACTTCGCAGCGCCTTTATAATAAAGTCCTTCGGGTTTTGGAAAAACCATTTTACTTTTTATAAAAAAGCAAAAACCGAGATTCATTATTTCGTTGGGCTATCGCGCGCCGATGAAATTATTGTAAACGTTGCGCTTCCGATTCTCGCTTTGTATTTTCAGATTTTCGGTTTGGCGGAGCATTTCCGTAAGGTGCTTAAAATATATAATCTATATACGCAGAAAAGCGAGTATTCGCTCGTGGATGATATTGCAAATGTAATCGGTTTGGAAAATCTAACTCACAGAACTGTTTTTGTGCAGGGGATGCTCGATCTTTATAGAAGTTATTGTTCTAAAAATAAATGTCTTGAATGTAGAATTGGTGAGAATATATTTGAGTAGTTAAAATCAATTTGTAGCTCGGATTGCTTAGCAAAGCGGGCAATCTGAGAAAGAAAGAGGGAAAGCAAGTATTCACAGATTGACCATTCCTCAAACAGCGAAACTAATCTCCGCCAAAGACGGACTGTGCTACATTTTAAATTGTTAATTCGATGAATCGTTTAATTAATTTTTCTAATTTCGGCTTAACCGCTTCGGCGGTTTCGATAACTTCTTGGTGTGAAAGTTTAACGGGGGAAATTCCGGCGGCGTAATTTGTAATTAATGAAAACGCACCGACTTTCATCCCGAGTTTCGCGGCATACAACGCCTCGTGCGCGGTTGACATGCCTACAGCCGCAACTCCGAAGTTCTTAACCATTTGAATTTCAGCCGGAGTTTCGTAGCTAGGTCCTTTGTTGTACCAGTAAATTCCCTCTTTAAGATAAACTTTTTCTTCGAGCGCCGCTTCGATTAATTTATTATGAAGAAACTTTGAGGGGAAGTTAAAACGGATATTCTCCTTCTCTTCGGAGGATGCGACTCCAAATACGGTAGCCATTTCTTTTTTAATGTTTATCGTATTAAACGCGGAGATCAGCATTAAATCACCGGGATGAAGGTTATCCGCAACTCCTCCGGCTGCATTCGAAAGGAGAATGTTTTCCACTCCAAGCTCTTTGGCAAGAAGCACTGGAATTAAAGACTGGCTTAAATCATAGCCTTCGTAAAGATGAATTCTGCCTTGGAACAGAATGAAACGTTTGTTATGATATTCGCAAAAATGTATAAATCCTTTGTGTCCTTCTACTGTAGAAACCGGATAGCCGGGGAGCTCGGTAGTTGGAATTGTTTTTATCTTTGTTACGGTTTCCGCAAAATCACCAAGTCCGCTTCCGAGGACAAAAGCTGTATTTACGCTAAAAGGCGCGGCTGATTTCGCTTCCGATATTAAATCTTTGTATTTCTCTTTTAAATTAACCACTAAAAAAAATTCCCGCTAAAGTTGCCGTCATTAATGTAGCCAACACGCCTCCGAGCACCGCGCGCAACCCCAATTTGGAAAGGTCTCCTCTCCGTGTGGGAGCGAGAGGGGAAAGTCCGCCAATTTGTATTGCGATTGAGCTGAAGTTTGCAAAACCGCAGAGAGCGTATGTAGCCATGATAATTGTTTTTTGATTTAGTATTGTTTTTGCCGCAATTA
>JALWEC010000037.1 GCA_027036655.1 Melioribacteraceae bacterium | reverse complement strand
CAGAACGGAATGAATTTTCTCTATATCGGCAAGGGCTTTCCGCGTCTGCTCTTTGTCGCGTTTCTTGTCGTCGGGAATTGTGCCTACTATATCGCTCAGGGCTTTTGAGATAAATTCATAACCGGAAATGAGCTTGTGTTTGCGAAAGACCTTTTGAAGATTGTATGCGTCAACGTTTAACTTTGAAACATGTCCCGATGAAAGTCCGCGAAAAATATTTTTGTAATAAAATCCGTTCTCCAAGATTTCGAGAAACGAAGTAATTGCGTTAATAACCGGCGACTTGTCGAGCGTTAGTCTGTCCGAGAGATTGAAGGGAATTCCGTGCGACGCAAAAACCAACCGCAGCATAGGGGAATATTCACCGATTAAGTTAAAAACTACGGCGATTCTGCTCGGCTCAACTCCGTCCGAAATTATCAATTTCTTTATTATCTTCGCCGCATTCTCAAGCTCGTTCACCTTCTCTTTCCCGCTGAAAACAACGATGTTCTTAACCGGCTCGGGATTTAGATTTCCCCTCGGCAGAAAAAGATTCTTTTTTATCAGACGAAGCAGGCGCGAGTCGTTCTCCGTGCCGTTTTTCACAAAAGTAAATCCGGCGTCTTTCAATCTTTCTATTGTCGGTTCAAGAACTTCAAAAATCAGTCCGTTCGATTCGGAATAATCAAGCTCTACAACGGCGGGAATATTCGTAACGGCACAAACCCTTTTGAGCAGCTTAACCTCGGGAACGGAGATTTCTCTGAAAAATGAGAGCGTTATTATTTTTACTTCCGGAAATAGTTCGTAAAAACTTTCCAACAATTCATTGTCGGAAAATAAAAGGAGCGCGTTGTAAATATCTCCGATTTCCAACGCTTTCAGTTCTTCGCATTTACGAGAATATTCCGCATAAATCGAAGCAATGTCAAAAGCCTTTCTTTTCTCGGCGTCGCCGGTTGAATCTTTGTTTACTTCTTCCAACAGCGCATCCGGAGTAATTCCGGTGCGTTTGTATTCCGAAATTACCAACTTGATTTTTTCAAGCGTCCCGCGCGGGAAAATGTTTTCCTTGTAATGCCTGAAGTACTTAGGCGTTATCGACTCGGCGCTCTGCCTCAGAATATATGAGGAAGTCGCATCGTCTAACGGATGAAAAACTTTTTTAACGGCAAGCAGCTTTGTGGCAAGCGTAGAAAGCGTTTCAATGTTTGCGGTTGTTAAAGTCCGCTTGGGAGAAAGGGTTATAAATTCCTTCTTTGTTTTACGCGCCTTCCTGTTTGTCGGGACAAGCGTCAGAATTTCACTTCCTTTCCCGTTTTTTACGGAATTTTCCGTAAAGGCGCGGATATTGTCGATATTAATTTTTTGATTAGAGAGAAGCATTTTCAATTATCAAATCTTTATACGATTTTTTTATCTGACTTGTTTCGTCCAGATTTAACGCGGCAACAAGAAAATCGAATCTCTCTTTCGCGTCGTCAAGCGTTCCCGTTACAATCGTTTCCAGTTCAAGAAATTCCCCAAGCCCCTTTACTTTGTCGAGATGAATTCGTGTATTTTCGTACATCAATACTTCCCGTTCTTTTTCGACTACGGCAACAACGTCAAAAATTCTGTTGAAAAATTCTTCCGGTCGCTGCTCGTTATTGATTTTAAGAAGATGATAATCGCTCCAGCGCTCGCCGCCCGCTTCGTTGCGGTTATAGAAGATAAACTCGGAATGTTCCGGCATTATCCTCAGTTTCAACAGACCTTTCCCCGTTTGGTAGTAAATATCCTTCTGTATCAGAAAGGCGTACTCTTCGGCTCCGATTTCCTTTGCTTTCTGC
>JALWEC010000036.1 GCA_027036655.1 Melioribacteraceae bacterium | reverse complement strand
CTTGTAAATTGTCGGCGGATAAGTAAACGATGTGAATGTGTAAAAAACTTCCTTATCGTTTTTCTGTCCCGAAAAACCGCTCGCGGTTCCAATGCCGGGGAGTTTTACTTCCGCTATCTTTTTCCCATCCGTATTAAACAGATAGACTTTTGTGTTGGCGTCCTTCAGATAAGAAACTATCAATTTGTTATCGACAAAAGAAACGCTTCTAATCGGATTTTCGGTTTCATTGATAATTGTTTTCCAATTTTCCTTTTCAGAATGCATCGGATCAATTAAGACGATTTTATAATTCGGCGCCTCAAAATTTGTTTCAACTAAAAACTTATCGCCAATATTATCGATAAAAGAATATTGCGCTTCCAATTTATTGATCAGCGGTTTTATTTTTCCGTTTTCTTTCGATAAGTCTTTATAATAAAGTAAATTGTAATCGGACGACCCTTCCCAGCCGCTGATAATCAAGTATTTTTCATCTTCGGTTACGCTTGCGTCAAACCCGCGTCTCGGATTCTTCTTATCCTGCATTATCAATTTGTCTTCGCTCTGCGGAGTTCCGACTTTGTGATAATAAAGCTTCTGAAATTCATTCTGCGCTTTTAACGCTTCCCCTTTTTTCGGGGCGTCGTAGCGGCTGTAGAAAAACCCGTCCTTGTACCACGCCATTCCCGAAAACTTAACCCAAGTTAAGTGATCGCTAAGTTTTTTCCTTGTTGCCACTTCCATTACAAAAACGTCCCTCCAGTCGGAACCCCCTTTGGATATTGAGTATGAAGCGTATTTTGTATCGTGCGAAAATGATAATCCTGCGAGACTTACGGAAGCGTCCTTTGAAAATTTATTCGGATCAAGAAAAACTTTCGGCGTTCCTTTTATTCCTTTCTGATAATAAACCACGCTGTAGTTCTGCAGTCCGTCGTTTTTCGAAAAGAAGTAATAATCGCCGTGCTTTGCCGGAGCGGAAAAACGTTCATAATTAAAAAGCTCGGTCAAACGTTTTTTCAACTTTTCGCGAAATGGAATTTTACTTAAATATTCTTCGGTTAATTTATTTTCCTCTTCCACCCATTTTTTAGTTTCGGGAGAATTCACATCTTCCATCCATCTGTAAGGATCGGCAACTTTCGTCCCGAAATAATTATCAACAACATTTCCCTTGTGCGGCTTAGGGTAATTTAATTTTGTCTGCGCCAACGCAAACATATTTAACGTTAAAATTAAAATCAGAAGCTTTTTCATTTCTTTTCCTCTTTTATTGAGTTAGCAAAATTCTTTGGTAGAAGGCTCTGTATAACCTAAATTTATCATATCGGGTTCGCCACGGTTATCCCGGCCTCTTTCCGTCGGGGGCGAAGCTGAAAACCGTCCGAAATATCTCTAAAATCGGTATAATTACCGGTTTTGAGATTCTTCTCCCCGACTTTTTCGGGACTCAGAATGACACATTACGGGATTATGTAAAAGTTTCCGGTACTCTTTTGACGAACTTACTTTTTCATTGTTTCAGGCATTTGCACCGCTACAACTTTTCCTTGCGCCGTAACTTCTCCGTTTGCCGAAACGGTAATCTCCGTTATAACTTTTTTCCCTTTCTGCTCAATTACTTTTCCTCTCAATTCCAGCTCAACTCCAAGCGGGGTCGGCTTCAGATAATCGACTTCGAGATGAGCCGTTACAAATCGGAAAGGCGGCAGGGAATCGTAACTGCGATTTTCCTTTTTGAAAGCCGCTATCGCAGCAGTTCCCGTTCCGTGGCAATCAATAATAGAGGCGATTAATCCGCCGTAAACATAGCCGGGAATCGCGGTGTGATAC
>JALWEC010000035.1 GCA_027036655.1 Melioribacteraceae bacterium | reverse complement strand
TCCCTGTCGGTTGATTTAACAATCCGGCTTGATAAACTGTCGTGAGGAATTCCGGCTCCGCGCACGAGATGTCCGCCGCCACCGTTACCCCGATAAGAATTTATCGCAACCGTATAAAATTTATTCATATCAAACGGTTTGCCGTCCGCAAGTGAAATAATATTGATTCGATGGTTTTCAGGCTTCGTAACGTCAACACTATATTTAATGCCTGCGGCAGAAGCAAAATTGTAAAACGGCGCGTAAAGTCTCGGGCGGTTATTTCTTTCGGAGATTTCCATTTTACCGGAGTCGTCATATTTAAATCTCAGAAGATGATCTTCCGGCGATTTCATTTTATTAAACCAAATAGAAGCGCTGTATTCCAAAAAACCCTTAATCTCGCTTCCCCTTAATTTCATTGTGTATAAAAAATTCTCGTAATGATAAAGCTTAAACATATCGCGAACATAAATTTTGCCTTTTTTGATTTTCGCGCGCATCGAAAGAGGAGAAGCAAAAGAGAGCTGCGCCCCGCTAATTTTCAGCTGAAGTCGCTGTACCAAATCAACAAATTTTGATTCGCCGAACAATGCATCCTCGCTTGATATAGTTTCGGTAAATTCTCCGATTGGTTTATTTACCCAAGTTTTAATTTTATTAAACTGTTCGGAAAAGCGTTTCATAAATCCCGCGTCAGGCTTGTAGTTTTTAGATTCAACCAATTTTGATTTTATCTCTTTCTTCCAACCCGATTCCGTTTTGGTCAGATAAACATCCGCAACGCCGAAAACCAACGCCGCATGCGTTCCGCCGATTATCTTTACGCTGTCGCCCGCGCTGTTTTTAACTGAAAAATTCCAGCCGTGATGATCGTGCCCAACAAAGACTATATCAAAACCGGGAACTTGTTCGGCTACAAGTCGGCTGGCGTTTTCATTAAGATAAAGTTTTTTTGCTCCGTTGTAGTAAGGGTCAACGCCCGAATGGAAAAGTCCGATAAGCAAATCGGGATGCTCTTTTTTTTGAATAATCGGGACCCACTTTTTTGCGGTTTCAACCATATCGGCAAAATAAATATTTGTCCATAAAATTTTAGGCAGCCAATTCGGAATACCCGGAGTTGTCATCCCGAGAACCGCTATTTTAACGCCGTTTTTTTTCGTTACCCAATAAGGCTGAAAATATGGTTTTCCGTTATCTTCGCGAATTGCGTTTGCGGCAAGCCATGGAAAGTTTAACTCTTTGGCAAACTTATCATAAACTTTGTGTCCGGTCTCAATATCGTGATTCCCGACCGTTCCCACATCGTATTTCATGTAGTTCATTACTTCGGCGTAAAGATGTTTTCCGGTTGTATCGATGTAATTGTAGTAATAAACATCGGGCGTCCCTTGAAGCAAGTCGCCATCGCTGAAAAGCAATACGCTCTGTGATTTATCCACGCGCTGCTCTTTAACGTAAGTTAAAATTTGCGCCAGGGAATGATTATCAGGCGCGTTTTCCATAAAATCGTACGGAAAAATCGACCCGTGAGTATCGGTGGTTTCGATAATTTTAAGATGTACTTTTTGGGCAAATACCGCCGATGAAACTATCAGCAGCAAAACGATTAATTTTTTCATTTTATATAATTCCTAAAAATGTTTTTAGAGATATTTGCATAACCTAAATTTGTCATATTGAGTTCGCCAAGTTTACCGCGACCGCTTTTCGTTTGGGGCGATGGTATAAACCATCCGAATTATCTCTAAATTCGGTATAATTACCGGTTATGAGATTCTTCATTACGCTTCGCTTCATTCAGAATGACAAATAGATTGGGTTATGCAAACCA
>JALWEC010000034.1 GCA_027036655.1 Melioribacteraceae bacterium | reverse complement strand
TTCCCGTAGTTGTAACATAAATGTCGCCGATAGGAAGATATTCTTCCAACGTCTTAACCGCGTATCCTTCCATTGCGGCTTGAAGCGCGCATATCGGGTCGATTTCCGTAATGTGAATTCTTGCGCCAAAACCTTTCAGCGATTGCGCCGAACCTTTTCCCACATCTCCGTAACCGCATACTACAGCGTTTTTGCCCGCCATCATAATGTCGGTGGCGCGTTTAATTCCATCGGCGAGCGATTCGCGGCAGCCGTAGAGGTTGTCAAACTTGGATTTTGTAACCGAGTCGTTTACATTGATTGCCGGGAAAAGCAATTCCCCTTCCTCCATCATCTGATAAAGGCGGTGAACGCCGGTTGTTGTCTCTTCGGAAACTCCGCGAATATTTTTTGCAATATTTGTCCACTTAGATGGATTTTTTTCCAATGAAGATTTCAAGCGTTTCATCAATTCGATTTCATCTTCGGCTTCATATTCAACGTCAAAAATCGAAGGATTCTTTTCTCCTTCAACTCCTTTGTGAACCATCAGCGTTGCGTCTCCGCCGTCATCGACAATCAAATCGGGACCGCTGCCGTCGGGAAATGTGAGCGCCTGCTCGGTGCACCACCAGTATTCTTCGAGCGTTTCACCTTTCCATGCAAAAACCGGAACGCCGCTTTCGGCAATAGCCGCGGCGGCGTGATCCTGCGTCGAATATATGTTGCAGCTTGCCCATCTTACATCCGCGCCAAGTTCAACAAGCGTTTCAATTAATACGGCCGTTTGAATCGTCATGTGAAGCGAGCCCGATATTTTAGCGCCTTTCAGCGGTTTGGTTTCGGCGTATTTTTCACGCAGAGCCATTAATCCGGGCATCTCTTTTTCGGCGAGGGCAATTTCTTTTCTTCCGAAATCGGCGAGTGAAATGTCTCGCACCTTGTATTTTATTTCATTGTTTACAGTTACTTCGTTCATTATTTGTGTATCTCCTTTTATAAATATTTTTTAAACTTCGGGACTAAATCAAGTTTTTCCCAAGTAAAGACTTTTTCTTTTCTTCCGAAATGTCCGTAAGAGGAAGTTTTACGGTAAATCGGGCGTTTTAAATCGAGTCGTTCGATAATTCCTTTCGGGGTTAAATCAACTTCTTTCATAATCATTTCGGCGATTTTTTCATCTGAGATTTTTCCGGTTCCGTTTGTGTCAACATGAATGGAAACAGGCTCTGCAACGCCGATTGCGTAAGCCAGCTGAACTTCGCATTCGCCGGATAGTTTTGCGGCGACAATATTTTTAGCGATATGCCGCGCCGCGTATGCCGCGCTTCTGTCAACTTTGGAAGGATCTTTTCCGGAAAACGCTCCGCCGCCGTGACGCGCCCAGCCGCCGTAAGTATCGACAATGATTTTTCTCCCCGTTAAACCGCTGTCTCCGTGAGGTCCGCCGATTTCAAATCTGCCCGTCGGGTTAACATAAATCTTTGTTTTTTTGTCGATAAATTTTTCGGGAATTACGTTCTTAATAACGTGTTGAATAATATCTTTTTTAATCGTCGATTGTCTGACTTTAGCGTCGTGCTGCGTTGAGACGACAATCGCATCTACTCTTAACGGCTTGTTGTTTTCGTCATATTCGATTGTAACCTGTGATTTTGCGTCGGGACGCAGGTAAGGCATTAAATCGGAATGTTTTTTGCGGATGTCGGCTAATCTTTTTACAAGTTTGTGCGCGTAAACAATCGGCATAGGCATATATTCGGGAGTTTGGTTCGTAGCGTAGCCGAACATTAAGCCTTGATCGCCCGCGCCGCCTGTATCAACGCCCATTGCTATA
>JALWEC010000033.1 GCA_027036655.1 Melioribacteraceae bacterium | reverse complement strand
GCAACCGGTTCACATCCTTATCATCCGGAGGATATCGATTTTTCACATCCCAGAATTTTGGACAGCGATAAAATTCTGGAACTGAAAGAACATCCGCGTTCTCTCACTATCTATGGGGCGGGAGTAATAGGATGCGAATATGCTTCAATATTCAAAGGGCTTAGAACAAAAGTTAATCTTGTTAATACGCGTTCGCAGCTTCTTGCTTTTTTAGACGACGAAATCATTGATGCTCTCGGTTATCATTTGCGTGAAAACGGAATTTTGATTCGTCATAACGAAGAATATGAAAAAGTTGAAGTGGACGACGAAGGGGTAACGCTTTATCTGAAATCCAATAAAAAAATTAGAAGCTCATATTTGTTCTGGGCGCAGGGAAGAACGGGCAATTCTGAAAATTTGGGAGTTAAAGAACTCGGAGTTGAAGTTGACTACAAAGGGACAATTAAAGTTAATGAAAATCACCAAACGAATATCCCCAATATTTATGCGGTTGGCGATATTGTAGGGTATCCTTCTCTCGCAAGCGCGTCGTATGATCAAGGAAGATTTGCTGCAACGCATATTGTAACGGGAAAGAAAATCAGGCATCTTGTTGAATATATACCGACCGGCATTTACACATTACCGGAAATTAGTTCGGTAGGATTAACCGAAAAAGAACTGACCTCGGAGAAAATTCCTTATGAAAGCGGGCGAGCGTTTTTCAAAAATCTCGCTCGAGCGCAAATTACAGGGCACACGGTTGGCGTACTGAAGATACTGTTTCATCCGGAAACGCTTGAAATATTCGGGATTCATTGCTTCGGGCACGGTGCATCCGAAATTATTCATATCGGTCAGGCAATAATGTCGCAGAAAAAAGGGAACAGGTCTCTTCTTTACTTTGTCAATACGACGTTCAACTATCCGACTATGGCCGAAGCATACCGCGTTGCCGCTTTGAACGGCTTAAACAGAGTTGATCCGGAAGTTTATTCATAATTCTTTTTGCATATTGAAAGAATCATAAATGTTCTAAGTTTGTCCGGCATTGCATTGCAAAATCAATTTATCCTCAAGCTGCTTTCAAGGATTATTCCTCGAGAGATTAACAGGCAGAAAGAATTACATAGGAAAAATTATTCAACAATAAACTTTGCTGCAACCGGGAAGTGGTCGCTGTAACCTCCGAGATAATGATTCCCCGCGTAAGTTCGGAACGGATTTCCTTTATATTTTCCTTGCTGTTCAACCATAAAAGGAAATCTGATTATGTGAAATGAATTTTTAACGTACTTGATTTTACCGTTCGTTAGCAAATTCTGCGAAAGAATAATCTGGTCGAGCATATTCCAATCCCAGCGGTAAGTTAAACTGCCATCGCCTTCGGCAAAAAGGGGATAAGAAAGATTGACAAAGTCTGTCGGCTTAATTGTTTTCTTCAAACCGGGTTTGGCGCTTAAAACATATAGGATGGAAGGATCGCCGGGCTCGTCGTTAAAATCGCCCATGATGATAATATTGCGCCAAAGATTATGCTTGCATAAATATGTTCTTAAAGTCTGAGCTGCCGAAACTCTTCCCGGAACGCTTCGAGCTTGCCCGCCGTAGCGCGAGGGCCAGTGGTTATCAAAGATATTCAGCGTGTCGCCGGACTTTGTAATTAAACGGGCGTAAAGAATATATCGCGTTGTTCTGTGCCCGCCGAGTGCTACTCTCAGCGTGTCAAAGCCGTCAAGGTTGAATTTATTTTTGTCGTAAATTATTCCGTTATCAATACCTCTGAAATCGGGCGATTCGGCATAAACGATTCCGTAATTTCTGTCGATTCCGCTTATCACTCTTTTAAGAAGCGCTTTATGTTCAACCTCCTCGAATCCGAAAATATCTGGTCCGCGGTTATCATTAAGTTTCTGCAAAACGGAGGTAAGATGCTCAATTTTTCTTTCCAATCTTTTCTCGGTCCACTGTTTTCTGCTTTCGGGAGTAAATTCCTTATCGTTTTTGCCGGCGTCGTGAACAGTGTCAAAAAGGTTCTCAACATTCCATTCCCCAATGCAAAGCGTGTCGCTCTGACCCGCTTTTAAGACGGAAACGTAAGTGAAAATAAAAGAGGCAAGAATGATAAAAATATTTAATCGGATTGCATTAAGTTTGATTTTCATTTTAATTTAATTTCCTTACTTTTATGTTCAATAATTACTCTAAAAATAAAGAGAAAAAATGAGAGATAAAAAATTATTTGTTATTGTTGACACTATGGCGCTTGCCTACAAAGCTTATTTCGCTTATATAAATCGTCCGCTTTCCAATTCAAAAGGGGAACCGACAAGTGCGGTTTACGGTTTTTTATCACAGATTTTCAAGATATTGAATGATACGAAACCCGATTATTTCGTTATTGCTTTTGATTCAAAAGAAAAAACATTCCGTCATGACAGATATGAAAATTACAAATCCTCGCGAGAAGAAATGCCTGAAGAGCTTATTCCGCAGATTGCGAGAATAAAAGAAATTGTCGAGGCGTTTAACTTTCCTCTTTTGATACAACCCGGTTTTGAAGCGGACGATTTAATCGGAACGGCGGTTAAACTTGCCGAAAAGGAAGGACTTGAATCATACGCGGTTACTCCCGATAAAGACTACATTCAGTTGATAACGGATTTTGTTAAAATTCTCCGCCCTGGGAAATCGGGAGACAAATGGGAGTTAATCGACAAAGAAGCGGCGATAAAAAAATACGGATTTGAGCCAATCTATATGATTGACTATCTCGCGCTTGTCGGAGACGCTTCGGACGATATCCCGGGAGTTGCGGGAATCGGACCGAAAACCGCCACGCCTTTGATTCAGCAATTCGGGACAGTTGAGCAAATTTATGAAAACATTGACAAAATAGAGAAAGCCGGAGTTAAGAAAAAACTTTTGGAGAATAAGGAAAACGCTTTTCTTTCCAAAGAGCTTGCGACAATTAAAACAGACGTTCCGATGAACTTGGACTTTGAACATGCGAAATTCGGCAAACCCGATTTTGAAAAATTGCTTGAAATATTTGCGGAGCTGGAATTTAAATCATTCGGGAACAGACTTTTCTCGATCTACGAAAAAGAAACGCCGCGAGAAGCGGATGAGAAAGAAGAAGCAAAAGTCAAGATAGAAAAAGAATATCATCTTGTCAATGATATAAAGTCCGCTAAAGAACTGGCGGAAAAGCTTTCGCGAGAAAAACTTTTTGTATTCGATACCGAAACCAACGGACTTAACACATTAACGGCAGACCTTGCCGGCGCGTCTTTTGCCGTAAAGGAAGGGGAAGCGTATTTCGTCCCCGTTAATCCTTTTCCCGACAAAGAAGATTTATTCTCGTCCGACTTAACGGACAGACTTACACTCCTTGAATTTCGTGAAATTTTTGCTCCCGTTTTTGAAAATGACGGAATCAAAAAAGTTTGTCAGAACGGAAAGTTTGATATTTCAATACTCCGTTCGCACGGAATAAGAGTGAAAAATTTCTATTTCGACACGATGCTCGCAAGCTATGTAATCGATCCGGACCAAAAGCATAATATGGATAATCTCGCGAAAGTTTATCTCGGTTACGAAACAATTCCGCTTTCCGATTTAATCGGGAATAAAAAAAACGCGGGCAAAATTTTTGACGTTGAACTTGAAAAACTTTCCGAATATGCGGCGGAAGACGCCGATATTACATTCAGACTTTTTGCCAAACTCAAAGAAATAATTGATAAAGAGAAGCTGCAGAAAATCGCTTACGATATTGAGTTTCCTCTTGTGGAAGTTCTTGAACAAATGGAAAGAAACGGCGTGAAAATTGACATCGAGAGTTTGAGGAAATTCAGCAAAGAACTTGAAATTAAACTTGATGAATTGACTAAGCAAATCTACTCGATTTCCGGAGCGACTTTTAATATCAATTCGACAAAACAGCTGCAGGAAGTTCTTTTTGAAAAGTTAAAACTTCCTTTGTCGAAAAAAACAAAAACCGGATATTCAACCGACGCAAAATCGCTTGAGAAATTGCGGGGAAAACATGAAGTAATTGATTTACTCCTCGAGTACAGACAAATTTCCAAATTAAAATCAACGTACGCCGACGCGCTACCGAAGCTGATAAATCCCAACACGAAAAGGATCCACACTACTTACAACCAAACCGTCGCTTCGACAGGAAGACTTTCGAGCAACGATCCGAACTTGCAGAATATTCCGATTCGTTCCGAACTGGGTAAAGAAATCCGAAAGGCTTTTGTCCCGACGGATAAAAACCACGTAATTTTAAGCGCGGATTACAGTCAGATAGAACTGCGGATAATGGCTGCAATCTCCAAAGACCCCGCGCTTACCGAAGCTTTCCGGCAAGGGGAAGATATTCATCGCAGAACCGCCGCGCTTGTTTTTCAAGTTCATCCGGATGAAGTTACTCCGGATATGCGCCGTAAAGCCAAGGAAGTTAATTTCGGGATTCTATATGGAATCGGAGTTTTCGGTTTAAGCAGCCGTCTCGGAATTCCCCGCGCACACGCGAAAGAGATAATCGACACTTACTTCGAGACGTTTAAGAACGTCAGGCAATTTATGAACGATTCGATAAACTTTGCAAAAGAACACGGCTATGCTAAAACGCTCCTCGGCAGAAGGCGTTTTTTGCGCAACATCAACAGCGGGAATAATGTCGTGCGCCAATTTGAGGAGCGAGTTGCAATCAACATGCCGATTCAAGGCACCGCCGCGGACTTAATTAAAATTGCTATGATTAATATTCATAAGAAAATGATCGCGTCAAATCTCGTAAGCAAAATGGCGCTTCAAGTGCATGACGAACTTGTGTTTGATGTTCATACGGATGAATTGGAAAAAATTAAAACCTTGGTAAAATCAGAAATGGAAAACGCCATGCAGCTTGAAGTTCCGCTAATCGTTGATATCGGGATAGGCTCTAATTGGTTGGAAGCGCATTAAAATTAATAGAAAGCTTTGCCTAACCCCGTACCCCGCCAAGGCGGAGCGGGAGAAGAATCTCAAAACCGGTAATTATACCGAATTTAGGGATATTTCGGACGGCTTACATCTTCGCTGTGGCGAACTTCGGAATATTCTACCGCAGCCGTTAAACCGTTTTTGAACATTCAGCAAATACGTGTTTTCCGGTGAGATTACTTCGTCAGTCGCAAGCTCCTTCCTCGTAATGACGCTATAATCTAAATAAAAGAAGGCTTTGCCTAACCCCGTAATATGTCATTCTGAATGGAGCGAAGCGAAATGAAGAATCTCAAAACCGGTAATTATACCGAATTTAGGGATATTTCGGACGGCTTACATCTTCGCTGTGGCGAACTCCGGAATATTCTACCGCAGCAGTTAAACCGTTTTTGAACATTCAGCAAATACGTGTTTTCCGGTGAGATTACTTCGTCAGTCGCAAGCTCCTTCCTCGTAATGACGCTAAAAAAACTGTCCGCCTCAGGCGGATTGCGAGCGAAACGAAGTGAAGCGTGGCAATCTCACTATGATTCAACCTTTGCAGTTAAACCGTAATTTAACATTTGGCAACAGTGAGGTTATTATTGATCCTGTCTTTTCGGACT
>JALWEC010000032.1 GCA_027036655.1 Melioribacteraceae bacterium | reverse complement strand
TTGTGATAAAAATATGGGGAGCCAAGCTATGAAAAATTTAATTGCCGTTTTTTTCCTTTTTACATTTACTCTTTTTGCTCAATATCCGGTTAAACAAATCACAAATTTTGATTTTGACGTTTCTTCGCCGGCATTTGCCAACAACACAATGGATTTTGGTTGTTCTAACTTTCTCTTCTTTGAAGTTCACAGCAGAGATTCCTGCAACATTGCCGGACTTGAATATTCTCAAAATGATGACAATTTTAATAATCTTTTCTATTTAACACGCGACAGCTATATTAATAAAAATCCGCAAGCGTATTCAAGTTCAAATGAATGCTATGTAATGTGGGAAAGTAACAAGAACGGAAATTTTGATATAGCATACAGAAAAAAGAACTACAACGAAGATTGGGACTCGGTTCGCTTTGTAACAAATACGCCTGAAGATGAAGAGGACGTGAAATTTATCAAAAATCAATTCAGTTCAAACTCATTGTTGGCAATATTTAAAAGAGGAGGAAAAATAATCATAAAAGACATCTTGAGCCAGACCGCTTCCGAAGATACTCTATTCACTGATAATAACGAAATAACATACAGCGAAGCAAGCGCAACAGCCGGAATTTATTATCACGGATATATTGCAACGGCAATCAGAGACAGCGCGGGTTGTAAAAAATTAGTTTACAGGGAAAAAATAAATGGCGTATGGGATCCTATAACGACCATAGATGTTACCGGAATACCAAGCCACCCAACAGTTGAATTACCCGAAGTTGTTGCATTTAACTTGGAAAATAATAATAAGACTTCCGTCTATTCATATAATTTTTTAGCTACCTATGCAGTTCCAGAGGTAGCTTTTACCGATTCCGTTTATTCAATGTTTGATGTTCACTCACTCTTTTTAGCTATCGTTACAAAATACAGCGAATTAAATTATTCCCCTCATATTTTAGAAAAACAAAACCAAACAGAGCATTATGTTGTCGTTTCATCAGAAACCGGACAAGATACTGCAGTTACGGTCGGCATTTCAAATCCACAGCAAAATGTCGGTCTCGTTGGTATTAGTTATGAGAATTACATAGTCTATTCTGTTTGGGCGGATTCCGTTAACGGTCATAAAAATCTGTTCGGCATTAAACGATTATACAATATCGGCGGAATTGAAGACGGCTCAACGGCAGTAAGCGGTTTCAAACTTTACCAGAATTACCCGAATCCCCTCTACAAAAACTCGGGCGAAAATTCCACGACTGTAATTAAATACTCGGTTCCTAACGTTAAAAATTACGGCGGCGCGCAACAGCAAACCGTAAATCTTACGGTTTACGATATACTCGGACGCAAAGTCAAGACTCTGGTAAACGAAGTTAAATCTCCCGGCGAACACCAAGTAGTTTTCGACGCGGGAAGTTTATCAAACGGAATTTATTTCTACAGATTACAAAGCGGCGGAACGTCAATCACTAAAAAGCTGATTCTGCTGAAATAGATTGTAAATAAAAATTAGATCGAACTGTTTTTGAAGACTTTTCTTAACCAAATAATTTGTCACCCCAACGAAAAGCAGTCGGGGTAAATTCTGAATAGAGCAAGCCGGAGCAGTGGAAGAATTTTCAAACCCAAATTTCAACAAAATCCTAACTTTAAGATTCTTCTCCCGCTCCCGACAATCCATTAATCCTATCATCCATCCGCCATGGGAGAACCTAATAATCCCAAAATTAGTTCATGTTCATTTGCAAATAACTGAGAAAAATAATAGTTTGTTCACATAAATTAGAGGCAACTAATTGAACAGCGCTTTATTAAAATATTCCGACCCAAAAAA
>JALWEC010000031.1 GCA_027036655.1 Melioribacteraceae bacterium | reverse complement strand
GTTTTATGAATCGTCTGCTGAATAATTTTGATATTTGGGACAAATTTGACGACGTTGAAATTTTTATTCCCTCTGCGCTGATTATTGCCACGGACATTTTTGATCGTTTTCTTGAAATGAACAATCTTCTTGATTTTGCGCTCAAATGTAAATCGGACGAGGAACTTTACGCTCGTTTTTATGCTGCGCCGAAATTTCCGGAAGATGCGATCAACGATTTATTCGCGTTCCTCGAGATAACTTCCGCTCCCCTTGCCGTACGCTCGTCGAGTCTGCTTGAGGACTCGCAAGGGCATCCGTTTGCCGGCGTTTACGAAACTTTTATGCTCCCCAACAACAACCCCGACATCAATATCAGAATGATTAGAACCTTGAATATGATAAAGAAAATTTACGCGTCCGTTTTTCGTTCAGGCGCGCGGGACTATATGGGAGTTACCTCATATCGTCTCGAAGAAGAAAAGATGGCAATCATAATTCAGGAAGTTGTAGGGCAAACGCACGGCGACCGTTTTTATCCCGATTTTTCCGGCGTTGCGAAATCATACAATTTTTACCCGACTTTTCCCTATAACAACTGCGATAAAATCGCTACGGTTGGATTCGGCTTAGGCAAAATTATTGTGGACGGATGCAATCCCTTTACCTTTTGTCCCGAACATCCCAATAAGAATTCCTTTTCAGCGGATATCAACAGTATTCTCGATAATAAACAGAAAAGCTTTTTTGCATTGGATTTAAAAGGAAGTAAAGATGTTTTTTCCTTTGATAAGTTAGATTCCGTGAGAAGCTATCCTATTGAAGATGCCGAAAAAGACGGGACGCTGAATTATGTGGCTTCAACATATTCGTTCGACAACGAAGCGATTTACGATGGGACTTCGCGACCCGGAGTCAGGATTTTTTCCCTCGCAACAATGCTTAAGCATAAAACATTTCCTATCGCGGAAATACTTGATACGGTTCTTGAAATTGGCACTTGGGGGATGAGTTCTCCCATCGAGATTGAGTTTGCGGTTAATGTTTCGCTCCCTCTCGGAGTAAAGAAACAATTTGCGCTTCTTCAGATGCGTCCTCTTGTCGTTGATTTTGAAAAAGAAGAATTGGAAGTCGCTCACTACGCAAAGGAAGATTTAATTTGTAAAAGCGAGCAAGCTCTCGGAAACGGAATCATAAAAGATATTTGCGACATTGTATTTGTTGACCCGGCAAAATTTGATCGGAGTAAAAGTTATGATGTTGCGAAAGAACTGGCTAAAATTAACGCTCGGTTAATCAGAAAAAAAAGGAAGTACCTTTTAATCGGTCTGGGAAGAATCGGCACCTTGGATCCTTGGCTCGGAATACCGGTTTCGTGGGAACAAATATCGGGAGCAAAAACAATAATTGAAACTAATTTGGATGATATCAGCGTCGAGCCGTCTCAAGGTTCGCATTTTTTCCATAATTTAACTTCGCTCAAAGTAGGATATTTTACCGTGGACAGCGGACGCGGCAACGGGTTTATCGATTGGGAATGGCTCAGAAAACAGAAAAAAATTGAAGAATATAAATATGTTACTCATTGTGTAACCCCAGCCCCGATAACTATCAAAGTCCAGGGACAAGAAAACATCGGAGTAATTGTTAAACCCAATATTGAGTAGAACAAAAAGAGAAGAAATTCCCATTCCGAGCCGAACAAATATGCGTAGTCGGCGTCATTGAGAGGAACGATGCGACGAAATTCCGCCAAGGCAGACTTGCCGGGAAACTTACACTTGCCGAATGTTCAACAACGTTTTAACCGCTAAGGTTGAATATTTAGGTGATTGCCACACACCGACAAAACCCATCGGGGTTCGCAATGACGGTTTTTTTTAGAGCTGTCTCATACGCCGTGGCGGACAACTCCTTTATTTAGATTTTAGCGTCATTACGAGAAGCGAAGCGACGAAGTAATCTCACCGGAAAACACGCTGTTGCCTAATGTTCAGGAGCGATTTATCGGCTAAAGCTGAATCCTAGTGAAATTGCCGTGTCGCTCCTCGCAATCCGCCAATCCCGTCCCGACCGCTTTTCTTGACGAACTAATTTAGATAACATCCTTTATTCTTTGCTTTCCGGCTTTGTGGTTTCATAGTTGTGAAGATAGTCCAAATACTTCAGTAAAGTTTCTTCTATTGGTGCGTACTCGACATAATTCATCAATTCTTGTCGAACTTTGGATGCTCCGTACATTCCTTTCAGATAGCCTGAATAAAACTTCCGAAAAGGAATAACCGCCCGCCGTTCTTCTTTTATCTCAATTTCATAACGAAGATGACGGAGAGCCGTTTTAATTCTTTCCTCCGTAGTAACCGGATTTTTTATTTCTCCGAATTCAAGAATTTCCTTCCCTTCTCTGAAAATCCACGGCTGCCCGATTGCTCCGCGGGCTATCATAACTCCATCGGCGTTCGTCTCGTCAAACGCTTGTTTAATATCGCTTGCTGTCATAACGCCGCCATTCAGAATAACGGGAAAATCAACGACTTCTTTAATTCTGTCAATCCAAAACCAAGCGGCGTCTCCGGAATGCCCCTGTTTCCTCGTCCGGCAGTGAACCGTAAGCGCTTTAGCTCCTGCGTCTTCAAGCCGCCTTGCGACATCAAGAATAACAATATTTTCATCATCCCAACCGAGACGCGTTTTAACCGTTACGGGCAAATCAACGGCTTCGACAATAGCGCGAACCATTTTCTCCATCAAGGGCGGGTCTTTCAGCAAACCGGCTCCGGCGCCCCTGTTCGCGACTTTCTTTACCCAGCATCCTGCGTTTATATCAATTAAATCGGGATTTTCTTTTTCGGCTATTTTAGCGGAAACGACCATCGGTTCAATATTTCCGCCGTAAATCTGAATTCCGACAGGTCTTTCGTAATCAAAAATTTTCATCTTGGCGTGAGTTTTTTTGTCCTTTCTTGAAAGACCGTCGGCGTTTACAAATTCCGTGTACATTAAATCCGCGCCGAATTCCTTACATAACTTCCTGAACCCGGGATTGGTTATTTCTTCCATAGGCGCAAGAAGAAGCGCTTTATCCAACTTTATTTTTCCAATTTCCAACATTTGAATATTAATTTTAATTTATAAAAAATATGAGATGTAAAAATATAGAAACCTTTGCAAAACCTAAAATTGTCATATTGAGTTCGCCACGTTTACCCCGACCGCTTTTCGTCGGGGGCGAAGCGGAAGCCGTCCGAAATATCTCTAAATTTTGTATAATTACATATTTTGAGATTCTTCATTACGCTTCGCTTCATTCAGAATGACATTTTATTGAGTTATGCAAAGGTTTCTTTACTTGTTTTTCAAAACAAAGAAAATTAAGCCGAAAGTTCCGAACGTGACCAAAGCGCCGGTAATAAAAGGTGCTTTAAAACCAAGATATTGAAAAGCCCATCCGCCCCAGAGCGGCCCGAAAACCCGAGCGAGGGAAGCCAGCGATTGATTGATCCCCAGAATTGCACCTTGTCTGTCCTGAGGCGAAAATTTGGAAATCATACTTAATGTTACCGGCTGCAAAATTCCAGTGCCGACAGACATAATCGACACTATGATTGCGACACCGAGAAAATTTATTCCATACGGAATAAATAGCAGACCGAGTCCCATCAAAATTGTCCCCACAAGAAGGAGCGTTCTGTCCCGATATTTTTCCACTAATCTCTTTAATCCAACGCCCTGCACCAACGCGCCTACTAATCCCATAATTCCGAAAAGAATCCCGTTTTGGCTGTCGGTAAAATGAAATTGTTTGTATCCGAGAAGCGCGAAAGTACCGTAAATATTGGCTATCGCAAATATCAAAATAAAAAACAGAACAACAAGGAACCCGACTTTGGGCATTTTTAAAACTTCGGTTGCGGCTTTGAAATCGAACAGCTTGTAATTTTTGTGAGAAAAGCGGAGATGAGTTTCAAGCGATTCAGGCAAAAGGAAAAAAGCAAAAAGCACGGCGGCAAAAGAAAAACCGGCGGAGAGAAATCCCACAACTTCATATCCGTACTTGGAAAGCATTCCGCCGATTAACGGACCAAATACAAAACCAAGCCCGAAAGCCGCTCCGATAATTCCCATTCCTTTGGAGCGCTCTTCGTTTGTCGTAACGTCTGCGATGTAGGCTTGAGCTACGCCTATGTTGCTTCCGCCGATTCCGGCTATTACTCTTGAAATTAAAAGCAATGCGAACGAATTTGTAAAAGCGAAGATTATATATGAAATTCCATTAAGCAATAGTGAAAAAGTTATTACCGGCTTTCTCCCGATTTTATCCGATATTTTCCCCATTACAGGATTGAATAAAAACTGCATAAAGGAATATATTGCGACGACAATCCCAATCTCGAAATCATTGATGTGAATTGCCTTTGTAGCAAAGGTCGGTAAAATAGGAATTAAAATTCCGAACCCGACAAGATCAATAAAAACGGTAATGAAAATGATTGTTAAAGAAGATTTACTTTTTCTGCTCAATTAAAACGACTCGTTTATTTATAAAATAAAAGCGGACTCATAACTGATGTCCGCTTAAGAATTTAATAAAAAAGTTTTATACCAATGACAGGTTTGCAAATTTGGCGACGAGAGTTTTCATCCCGTGGCTTTCAAATTGAATGGAAATCTTAGCCATATCTCCCGAACCTTCAATCGCCATAATTTTACCCGTCCCGAAAATCTTATGCGTAACCCGGCTTCCGACGCGATAAGTTCTTCTATCCGCGTCCGGATCGGCTACTCCTTTGTACAAATCGTCGTAGTAAGATTTTCTTTTTCTTCCCGAGCGGGCGTGCGAAGCTTTGGCTTCGTCCAAAACTTCCGGATCGACTTCGTCGATAAATCTGGAACGGTCCTGGTAAGCTACTTCGCCGAATCTGTAGCGGGAACGCGCGTAGGTTAGATATAGCTTTTCTTTAGCTCTCGTAAAGGCAACGTAAAAAAGTCGTCGTTCTTCTTCAATGTCGGCGTCGGAATCGAACTTCCTGTTTATCGGGAAAAGGTCTTCTTCCAAACCGCTTAAAAACACGACGGGAAACTCCAAACCTTTAGCGCTGTGAATTGTCATCAACGTAACAAAGTTTGCTTCTTCTTTCATCTGATCGATACCGCTCACGAGAGAAACTTCGGCGAGGAAGTCGTCTATGGTTGCGCCTTTGTTTGTTTTGGTAAAATCTTGAATTGCGTTCAGTAGTTCCTGAACGTTCTGATATCTCGCAAGCGAATCCTTTGAGTTTTCCTCCTTGTAGATACGTAAAACGCCAAGCTCGTCCACAAGAGCGGATGTCAACTCATAAAGGGAAAGTTTATCTTTCAGCTCAATATATTTATTCAAAAGAAGTTTGAATTGTTTTACGTTTTTCTGAATTCTTTCCTTCACTTCGATTACTTCAAAAATCCGCGCCATTGTGTCGAAGAAACTAATATTCAGCTTACGCGAAAAAGCGAGCATCTTCTCGACGGAAGTATTTCCTATTCCCCTTTGCGGGAAGTTCATTATTCGAAGCAGACTTTCCTCGTCATTCTGATTTGCAAGCACGCGCAGATAAGCAAGAATATCCTTTACTTCTTTTCTGCGGTAAAACTCA
>JALWEC010000030.1:5113-5628 GCA_027036655.1 Melioribacteraceae bacterium | reverse complement strand
GTAGAAGGGGAGCACAAGGGGTTTGATATTCATTACGCGAAGTGCTGCAACCCGATACCGGGCGATCCTGTAATCGGCTTTGTAACTATCGGGAAAGGGATTACCATTCACCGAAAAGATTGTAAAAATTTGATTACTCTTGCCAAAAACAGTCCCGACAGATTAGTTCCGGTAGATTGGCAGAATCTCAAAGGGAAGGAATTTATCGCGGCGATTTCCATTAAAGGGGAAGACAATCCCGGTATTTTAAAAGATGTTTCAAACAGCATAACCAACTATAAAGATACTAATATTTATTCGGTTAATATCTCCACTAAAGAGGGAATTTTTCATGGTGTAATCACGGTTTACGTTAATGATCTGGGGCATCTTGAGCATCTGATTTCAAGACTGAAAAAAGTTAAAGGCGTATTTTTAGCCGAAAGAATGGTTACCGGAAAATCGCATGACAGATGAGAAACGTTTTGTAGGGATTGATTTCGGGATCAAAAGAATCGGCGTTGCCGTAAGCGACC
>JALWEC010000030.1:0-5103 GCA_027036655.1 Melioribacteraceae bacterium | reverse complement strand
CTCGGGTGGTTTGCCACACCGCTTGCCACAATCGAGAATAATCCCGATTTTTGGAAAAAATTTTTTAATCTGCTCCGGGATTACAAAATTGAGGCGTTCGTTGTCGGGTATCCGCTTAAGGAAAGCGGCGAAGTTTCCGCCATAATTGAGGAAGTCGATAAGTTTATTCAGAGATTGGAAAAGAAATTCAGACTTCCGGTTATTAAAGTTGACGAAAGGTATTCTTCCTCTATTGCCGAGCGGCAGATTTTGGAATCGGTTAAATCTAAGAAAAAGAGAAGAGATAAAGGACTCGTTGACAGGAACGCCGCCGCCATAATTCTGAAAGATTTTCTTGAAGAAAGGGAGCACGGCAAATAAAATAATAATTTGACTTTGAAGTCATTAAAAATTATTTTTTGTAATAAATTAACTAAAAAATAGGAGCAACATAATGGCACTTGATGCTTTAGGAATGGTAGAAACAAAAGGTTTGGTCGGTTCGGTTGAAGCTGCCGATGCTATGGTGAAGGCTGCAAAAGTAGAACTGATTGGAAAAGAAACAATCGGCGGCGGTTATGTAACCGTAATGGTCCGCGGCGATGTCGGAGCCGTTAAAGCGGCAACGGACGCCGGAGCAGCGGCGGCGCAACGAGTAGGCGAATTGGTTTCGGTTCACGTCATTCCTCGTCCTCATGCAGATGTTGAAATGATTCTTCCGAAAAAAGGATAATTTAGCTTTATGCAATTAGCTTTAGGCTTAGTGGAAACAAAAGGTCTTGTAGGCTCGATTGAAGCCGCCGACGCAATGTTGAAAGCGGCAAATGTTAAGCTGATAGGAAAGGAAATTGTTACCGGCGGAATGGTCGCAATAAAAATTGTGGGCGACGTTGCCGCCGTTAAATCTTCCGTGGACGCCGGAGCGGCGGCGGCTCAGAGAGTAGGGCAGCTTGTATCGATTCATGTTATTCCCCGTCCGGATGATCAGTTGGAAAGTATTCTCTATTCGGATTCCAAGTCTTCGCGTCCCCGCCGTAAAAGAAAACAGAAAGAAGCTCGGCGGGAAAAGACGGAAGATTTGTTTTCTGTGATTGAAGAACCGAAAACGATAATGGAATCTGAATCTTCGGCAACGGAAAAACCGGAAGAGATAAATGAACCGGCTGAAAAACCTGAAATTGAAACCGGCGAAGTTGAAGAGAAAACTTCCCATGAAGTTTTCTCGGAAACGTCTGAAGAGAAAGTCGAAACAGCTGCGGATACCTCGGATGAAGTTAACGCCGACGATGAACTATACGTTACCGCAATTATTCCTCCGCTTGAAGAGTTAGAGGGAATGAACGTTCATCAGTTGCGTCATTTGGCAAGGCAGTTCTCCGATTTTCCGATAAAAGGGAGAGAAATTTCCAGAGCTAACAGGCAGGCTTTAATAGAACTTTTTGAGAAATTAAGAAAATAAATTTCTTTAAAACTGCTCTAAGATTTGCAGTATGTTTTATATTTCGATATTAATTTATCGAGTTAGTTAATCTTGCGAATCTTAGAGACAGTTTTTTTTATATGAAAAAAAATTGGTTTCACATATCGATTATTGTTTTGTTTTCAATTGTTGTTTGGACGATTGTTACGCTCTCCGACAATTTTTACACGAATGTTTATCTTCCGGTCAGAGTTAAAGTTGAGAATCCCAAGTATGCGCTCAGTTATGTTTCCGATAAATTTGTAATTGTAGGAGTACAAGGGGAAGGTTGGGTCTTGTCATCATACTATTGGGGAGCCAATCGCTATTTTGATGTAACCTTAAATGGGAAGAAAAAGGAAACGCTGATTTCCACTCGCGACTTGATTAAGAAGAATCATGTTTTTACATCGAATGTAAACGTAGTTTCCGTAAATCCTGAAATACTTAAAATAGACGTTGATAGAAAAATCGAGAAAGAAGTTTTTGTTAAGCCTGAGTATGATTTAAATTTGAAAGGGGATTACGGTTTAATCGAATCTCCCAAAGTTACTCCGATAAAAATCGAAATTTCGGGACCCGCGTCGATTGTTCGGAATACCGATTCGGTTAAAACCGATAAAATCGTTCTGGTCAAAGCCGACGATAGTTTGTCGGTTAATGTCGGTTTGAAGCTTCCGGAATTCACTTCTTCTAAAACGGAGAAGGTAACCGTTATGTTTAACATACAGAAAATTGTAGATAAAAGAATTGATAATATTCCCATTAAAATTATCGGCGCGGGAAAGAATAATTCAAAATTATTGATTTTCCCGAACAAACTTAGCGTAGTTGTAAGAGGCGGAATCGGGATAGTCGGAAGAATGGAAGCCGCCGATATTTCCGCTTATATTTTGTTTAAAGATGCGCTGCGCGATACGACGGCTTCCCTTGCTCCGCATTTGAGTTTGCCGCAGAATGTAAAATTAGTTACTTTCACTCCCGAAAAAATTGATTATATAATAAAGAAGTAGTCTATGTTTATCTCATTTGAAGGTCTCGATTTTTCCGGTAAGTCCACACAAGTTTCTTTACTTAAAAATTATCTCGAGGAGAATAAAAAATCGGTTTATCTTATTCGGGAGCCGGGCGGCACTGCAATCTCGGAGAAAATTCGTCAATTGCTCCTCGACAGAAAAAATTTTGAAATGCATTCCGAAACGGAACTACTTCTGTTTTATTCAAGTCGCGCGCAGTTAATTCGAGAAGTTATTCGACCGAAATTAAAGGAGGGAGTATTTGTTTTGTCGGACAGATTTCACGATTCATCGACGGCGTATCAAGGATACGGCAGAGGCTTGGATTTGGATTTCATCGGCAGTTTGAACAAGTTCGTGCTTGGAGAAACCGTGCCCGACCTTACTTTTTTTATTGATGTTTCTTTGTCTGAAATTGAAAAAAGAAAAAAACTCAATTCGGAAATTGAACTCGACAGGATTGAATCCTCAAATGATGAATTTTACAGGAGAGTAAGAAACGGTTATTTGAAACTATCCGAAACCGAAGAAAGATTTAAGCTGATTGACGGCAACAGAAGCATTAACTCCATATTCGAAGAAATATTGGTAATTTTGAAAAAGCATCCAAAGTTCAGAGGATAGAATGAAGTATAAATATAAATTTAAAGTTAAATTTTTTCTTCCGTTTTTACTGTTAATATTGTTCGCCGGATTTTTAAGAAGCGACGGAGATATATATTACAGAATGTCGAAAAGTGTTGATGTTTTCGGCGAAGTTTTCAGGCAGGCTGTTCTTAATTATGTCGATCCGATTAACCCGGAAAAATTTATAGAATCGGGAATCAAAGGGATGCTTAATTCCCTTGATCCTTACACGGTTTTTTATAATAAGGATTTGCAAAAGGACGTTGAAGTTTTAACCCGCGGACGATACGGCGGCATCGGTGCGACAATCGGACTGCGCGACGATAAGATCACGATTATCAGCTTAATGGACGGTTACTCCGCGCAGCGGCAGGGACTCCGAATTGGCGATATGATTTTGCAGATTGACAGCGTTAAAATGGGTCCGGATAATTACGATTTACTCGGCGCAAACCTAAAGGGAAAACCGGGGACAATGGTTCATCTGACAATTCTGCGCGAAGGCGTTTCCGATACGCTCCGGTTTAATTTGGTCAGAGAAGAAATTGAAATTAAGAATGTTGTTTACGCTGATTTTTGGCCGGCAAACAGCGACAATGTTTTTATCAAACTGACCGGATTTTCGAGAACAGCCGGAGACGAAATTAAAAGCGCTCTTGAAAAGTTGGGCAAAAAGAAAAAGATAAATTCCGTAATTTTGGATTTGAGAGGAAATCCCGGAGGATTATTAGACGCCGCGATAGACGTCTCCGAAAAGTTTTTGCCTCCTAAAAGTTTGATTGTTTCTATCATCGGGCGAGATTCGATAAAAACAAAAAAGTTTTATTCCAAAGAAAATCCTCTGGCGGGAAAAGCCAAGTTGTGTGTGCTGATTAACGGCGGTTCGGCGTCGGCTTCGGAGATTGTAACAGGGGCGATTCAAGACCACGACCGCGGCGTTGTGCTCGGCACCCGATCTTTCGGAAAAGGATTGGTGCAAACTGTAATTCCATTGCCGTACGACAACACGATGAAGATTACTACAGCGCGGTATTACACTCCGAGCGGCAGATGTATTCAAAAGTTGGATTATTCCAAAAAGGTTTTGGATAAGCCGGTTGATTACGTTCAGAAGAAATTTTACACAGATGACCATCGTCCCGTATTTTCCGCGGGCGGGATATTACCCGACACTGTAGTTCAGAATGAAAAGTTGCCGGAGGTTATCGGGAATCTTCTTTCGAAAGGAATGTTTTTTAGATTTGCCTCGTACTATTACAATAAGAATGAGAAAAAAGAGAAGCTGAATAATTTAAATACGAATCGTCTTTTTAATGAATTCATCAAATATCTTGATGAAAATAAATTTAATTTTGAATCTGAAGAAGATAAGCTGGTTAAGGAGCTGAAAGAATCCGAAATAATTTCCTCAAATCCCGATTTGACGGAGAGAATGAATAGATTTTCGAAGCTTCTTTCGGACGCTCAGAAGTTGGAAATAGTTAAAAACAAATCGAAAGTTCTTGAAATATTGAAATGGGAACTTGCGGCGCGCGAAGAGGGAATTCGCGGGAGAGTCGCCGAAATGCTGAAGGATGATGTACAAGCGAAAACCGCTTATAATATTTTAACTCAAGATTCGGTTTATCTTGCAATTTTGAAGTAATATTCCAAAGCGGAGTTTGTTTTACACAATTATTGCAATTTTTATTTTACTAATGGTTATTTTAAAAATTATTTTTTAAAATATTACAAAAAGGGGACGGTTTATGAAATCTTCTAAAATTGTGTTTAGAAGGAATCCGGAGTTTACCAAATGTCCTTCGTGCGGCGAGTTTGCTACGTTACGTAAATCGAAAGCGCGAACGACTTGGGAGCAGTTTGTAAAAAAATATACTCCATTTAAATATTACAGATGTAAAAAATGCGGTTGGAGAGGAACAATTTTTACTTACAAAGTTACAAAGACTTCGATAAAAAACTTAGCCGGATATCTTTTTGTAGCGCTGATAGCCGCTTACATTGTTCGCTTAATCTTAAAGA
>JALWEC010000029.1 GCA_027036655.1 Melioribacteraceae bacterium | reverse complement strand
TATACCGAATTTAGAGATATTTCGGACGGCTTACACCTTCGCCCCCAACGAAAAGCGGTCGGGATAAACGTGGCGAACTCAATATGACAAATTTAGGTTATGCAAAGGTTTCTTTTACATAATTTTTTCATATCCGTTATTTGCAAATCTCGAGATTCAAAAATTCAAATATTGCCAACCAAAAGTGCGAAGCGCTTAAATTTATAATAACTATGAATAAAACCCACAAAGAAGATATATCTTAAAATAACAAGAACCGAGAATGCAGTTCAATTTATTTTTAATTTTAACAAATATAAGAGAAAAAGTCCTTTTCTAATTTTTAATTTGTCAGACAACAAATTATTTCTTAAATTACTATTGTATAAATTGTTGTGATAAAAATAATCACCCAAATATAATAAGGAGGCATTATGAGAAAAGTATTTTCCTTTTCTGATACTCTAAAAAGTAACATTGTTTTAATTGCATTATTCTCCCTTTTCTTTACAACCTATTCACTTGCCGGAGGTTCGCTTGATACGAACAAAAACTTTAAGACCCTGAAAAGTTTTAAACCTAATCCTCAGGTAACTAACCAGCAATGCTTATCTTGTCATAAGGATGAAGACCCTGGGCTAACATCCGACTGGCAGCATTCCAAACACGCTACAGCCGGTGTAGGTTGCGTACAGTGCCATGTTGTTCCTAAAGATTATCCTAACGCTTTTAAGGACCATCCGTTCACGGGAAAAAATTGGACGGTACAGATCGCTGTTTCATCGGTTACCTGCGCCCAGTGCCATGAAAAAGAAGTTAAAGAATATTTGGCTTCCGGTCACTCAAGAGGTGGCGCACAATGGCTTGCGGAAAACAAAAATCCGCACGGTGTTGCGATGACAAAACTTGCTTACGGCTACGAAGGAATGAAAGGCGGGAAAGGAATTGCTCCCGAATTTCTTCTAAACAAAGGTAATTCCAAAGCCGACTTAACAGTTTCAAATATTTGTATCCAATGTCATGGAACGGTAATTAAATTAGACGATTCGGGAAAGCCTCTTGCTACAACTTGGCCGAATGACGGTATCGCATCGCTTTATCCCGACGGTGGAGTAGGTAACTGCTTGGCTTGCCACTCAAGGCATAAATTTTCCGCCGCCGAAGCAAGACAACCCGCTTCCTGCGGAAACTGCCATTTAGGCCCCGATCATCCCGACAAGGAAGTTTTTGAATCAAGCGTTCATGGTCATATCTTCGACACTAACGAAGAAGATTATGATTTCTCAACCGGCGTTCAAATTCCCGGTAAAAACCTCAGAGCCGCAACTTGCTTTACTTGCCACATGAGCGGAGTAAATCTCTTAAAAGCAACTCATAACGTTTCATTAAGATTAAAATGGAACTTGTGGGCACCTAAGAGCTTCCAGAGAACCGGCAAAGCCGAAACAGCCGGCTGGGCTTGGTGGAACAACAAAAAAGTTCTCAGAGGAAATCCGAAAGCCGGAAATCCAAAGGGACCTGACGCTGCAAGAGAAGATATGGAACAAGCTTGCGCGGCTTGCCATAAAACAACATTCATCGACAACTACTTCGCAAGAGTTGATCAGGATGTTCTCCTTTACAATCAGTACAGAGACTTGGCTCAGAAGATGTTTACGGAATTAAAAGCCAAAAAATTAATCAAGAAAGATTTGTGGAGCGATCCTTTCTTTAAACTGAGTTATTATATGTGGCATCACGAAGGAAGAAGAATGAGACAAGGTGCCGCAATGGGAAGCCCGGATTATGCGCACTGGCACGGAGTTTTCCAGGTTATGCAGGACATAAGAGAAATGAAAGATATTTACAATTACAGAATGAGAAGACTTAAAGAATTAAACGACCCTCAGAAAGTTCTTGATTTAGAGCCTCCGATGCCTGTTGTAACGCACGAATAAACATTAATTAATATTTATAAAAAAACCCTTTTCAAAAATATTTGAAAAGGGTTTTTATTTTGTGTAATTTTTCCTCACTTATTAGAAGACTTTGCATAACCTCATAAAATGTCATTCTGAATGGAGCGAAGCGAAATGAAGAATCTCAAAACCGGTAATTATACCGAATTTAGAGATTTATCGAACGGTTTCCACCTTCGTCATGGCGAACTCAATATGACAAATTTAGGTTGTGCAAAAGTTTCTATTAATCTATTTCAATCTGAACAATACGGGAACCACAACCTGAGCATTTACCTTTTTCCCATGATTTTCCGCCGGAATAAAATGTAACTTTTTAACTGCCGAGAGCGCCGATTTATCACAACCATGCCCTATCCCCTTGAAAACATCAGCTTTAACAACATTTCCGGTTGAATCAATAAAAGCTCTGATATAAACGCGTCCTTGGATTCCTTCTTTTCTCGCTTTTTCCGGATAAATAATTTTTGAAGCTAACGATTTCATTCCTCCTACAATACTCGGCATTTCCTCCGCTGCAACAGCAAACCCATCTTCATCAATAGCGCCCTCGGGTTTTAACGAAATATCAAAAGCATATTTAATATTATTCCCGTTTGATTTAACTTTTACAAAAATCTGTTTATCCAAAAAATTCACTATATCACTTTGCGTAACTTTACTCTTTTTTAACGAGTTCGACCATTTAAGAAACTTTACATAATCAAGTTTGCCGTTTTCGTTAATAAAAAGGCGCATTTTTAAATTTAACTCTTGCTTTTCTTTTCCGAACAATCCGGCAATATTTTTTTCTATTTCGTTTGTCTGCTCTTTAATCAGTATTTTAATTGGAGTTTGGTCTGTCAAAATATCCGAGCTATAGTTGTACTCCTTCTCGTAATTCGGAATTATTTTACTCTGCTTCCTTTTTGCCGTACATCCGAATATTAACAATACCGCGAGCAAATATATTATTTTTTTCATCTTAACCTCTTACAGATTTTTTTTGATAATTATTTCATTCTGAAGCGTTTCATTTACCCGAGCCGCCGGCAGGCTGTTGATAAATAAACTTATTACTTTATTTTGGTAATCAACAATCTTATGAACCTCTTTTATTTCCCGATTATAATCTTGTAACTTCTGATAAAAGAAAAACGAAGCGAAAATAAAGAGAACCGCAATCAAAAAAGCAAAGAGATAAGAAAGTTGATATTTAGTTCTTTTCTTTTTTGTTGAGAACTTTACCGTTCTGATAAGTATCTCTCTATCAAGATTTTCAGGGACTTCATCAGATGTTAATTTTACCACTTCGCTAAATTTCAGCATTTCCTTAAAATATTCCTTGCCTTCGTTGTTCTCGCTCAGTACGGTAAATAAAATGCTCTCTTCGGTTTTGCTCAATTCATCGTGAAAAAAAGCGTCAATCAAATTATATATTTGTTCCTTTTCCATTTTTTACTCATCTATATAACTTTGAAATTTTGTCAATTAATTTTTTTCTTGCTTTGTGAAGTCTGCTTTTTACAACGTTGATTTCAACGCCTGTAATTTCGGCAATTTCGTTATAACTGAGGAAAGCGTACTCCCGAAGCAAAATAACTTCTCGACTTGTCTCAGATAATTTATTTACTTCGTCTAACAAAATATTTGCTAACTCGGCTGCTTCAACTTTTTCATGTGGAAAACCGCCGACGGAAATATTCTCGATTGCAGTTTTATCAAGTTTCGAGAAAATCGAGTTACCCGATTTTCTGTATATCCCGTATATTTCATTCCTCGCCGACTTGAAAATCCAAACCTTAATTTTCTCTTCTTCCCTAATGTTTTCAATATGTTCAAAGAACTTCACGAAAACATTCTGCATAACGTCGGAGGCTGTTTCCTTATCCGACAACATTTTAACCGCATAGTTATAAACGCCGGATTTCAACGCTTCGTAATATTTTCCGAATAACAATATTTTTTCATTTTCACTAAGTTTCATGCTTTCAATATAATAGATGAAGAAAGAAGAAAAATGTTACCTAAAAAAGTTCTTATTAACCCATTGCTTCAGCAATGGGGTTAGAATATAAAAAAATGGAGTTTAACCGGTTTACCGGTTTACTTAACTCTATGTCGCATAAACCGGTGAACCGGTTACAGTAATTATAGTACCCTTTTACCCACTGATGAATCAGTGGGTTAACGAGTATGATTATTTTATTAAGTTGACAGAATTGCCGTAAGTATCCGCTTTCGGCGGAGTGTCAGATTGACTAAGTAGTAGGGGACGAAACTGTTGATAGAGAAAATTCTAATGACAATTCCATATTAATATTTGGTTTTGCCGAATTATAAAAAGCTAAACCTTTAATTTTTCCCCTTCCGATTTTGCGATTATCACGGCGCACGTGGAATCGCTCCAGACGTTTACCGTTGTTCGCATCATATCAAGAATTCGATCGACGGCAAGAATCAAACCGACGGCTTCCAGCGGAAGTCCGATAACCGATAAAACCACCGTCATCATTACCAATCCCGCCATCGGTATTCCCGCGGCGCCGATAGAAGCAAGAAGCGCGGCGAAAACCATAAGAAATTGCTGAAGAATCGGGACGTCCAATCCGTACGCCTGCGCGATAAACATTGCCGCGACCAGCTCGTACAAAGCCGTTCCGTCCATATTGACAGTCGCCCCGAGAGGAAGGACAAAACTGGTGATTTTATTTGAGACGCCGTCGTTCTTCTCAACGGCCTCCATTGTTAGGGGAAGCGTCGCGCTTGACGAGGAAGTTGAAAAAGCCGTGAGCAGCGCGGTTGCCATTGCTTTTCCGTGCTTAAAAGGATTAGCTTTACCGATAAATTTAAGAAGTGATGGAAGAGTAATAAACGCGTGAAACGATAGAGCGAGAATAACCGTAAGCATATAAAGTCCGAGACTAGAAGCGGCTTCGCCAAGATTTCCTTTTGCCGTCTGCTCGGCGACAACTTTGGCGACAAGTCCGAAAATACCAAACGGAGCAAACTTAATGATGAACGAGGTTATCTTCATCATTACTTCAAAAAATGCGTTGAAAAAATCGGTTAAAATAATCTGATACTTTTTTGTTGTCTGCGTAATAAAAAAACCGAAGAACATTGAAAAAGTAATTATTCCGAGCATATTCCCTTTAGCGAACGCTTTGAAAATATTTGCGGGAACGATATTCAGCAAAGTATCGCCGAAAGACTTTGACGCCTGATTCAATCCGTGAACCGCTTCCGGCGTGCCGAGATGAACGCCTACTCCCGGATGAATTATATTTACAAAAAAAAGTCCGGTAACAATAGCGAGCAAACTGGTAAGAATATAATAGCCCAAAGTTTTAAGTCCGAGCCGCCCGAAATCTTCCGCGCCTCCTATATTCGCCACTCCGGAAATTATCGAGCTTAAAATCAAAGGAATTATCACCATCTTCAGCGCGTTCAGAAAAATTGTTCCCATCCACGAAACCCAGCTTATGTACTCGGGCAAAAGCAAACCGTACGCAACGCTGAGACCCAGCGCGATTAAAATCTGCCAGTGCAATTCAATTTTTTTCATAAAATTTCCGTTTTGTTTTTCCTAAAGTTAAACGACTTAATCACACAATCCTTTACGGCAGTTTTTCCTTCCACTGCCGCAATTGAAAAACCTTCAAGGTTTAACTGCTTTATTTAGAAATTCGCTATTTTTATAACAGTAAATG
>JALWEC010000028.1 GCA_027036655.1 Melioribacteraceae bacterium | reverse complement strand
CGGCAATATCTTCATTCGAAGGAATTGCTTCGCCGTATGTTTTACTGTCTGCGAGAGACTTTATATCAAAATCATCGGGGTTTAATTCTTTTGTATATTTTTCTTCGGGAATAACCGCGCCTGTTTTTAAGTTAATAATTTCAGGCTTAATGTGTTCTTCATAGACTTTATTAAAATCGGGACTTTCGCTATCAAACCCGCCGACGTCAAGAATATTACGCACCATATCCGCTTTTTTGTTCGCTACCTGGATAGGCTTTAATTCCACCGCGGCGGTCGATACAAAAATCGAGGCGACAGCACAAACTCCCAAAGCGACGCCAATCGTTTTCTTTACACTATCAGACGACATTTCTTAACTGTCTCCTTTTGATATTTGCATTTATGAAAATCTTGTCGATAATCGGAGCAAAAACGTTTCCGAATAATATTGCCAGCATCATTCCTTCGGGAAATGCGGGATTTACAACCCTGACAAGCACAACCATCACTCCGATTAATAATCCGTACCAAAACTGACCTTGTTTGGTAACCGCGGCGCTCACAGGATCGGTCGCCATAAAAACCGTTCCGAATGCGAATCCGCCGAGCACCAAATGCCAAAGCGGAGTAACTTCAAACATCGGATTGGTCGTACTGCCGATTAGGTTAAAGGTAAACGCCATTGCAGCCATTCCGATAAGTATGCTCAGCATTATCCGCCACGATGCCACTCCGGTGTAAAGGAGAAACGCGGCGCCTATTAATATCGCCAGAGTTGAGGTTTCTCCCATCGAACCTGGAATTAAACCGATAAAAGCGTTCCACCATGTTACGCCGGCGTGAGCCAAACCCCCTTCGGCTAATTTTGCCAAAGGAGTTGCTTTGCTTAATCCGTCAACCGCAACCCAAACTTTATCGCCCGAAATCGCAGCCGGATAAGCAAAAAAGAGAAACGCGCGTCCGACAAGAGCCGGATTCAGAACGTTCATTCCCACGCCTCCGAAAACTTCCTTGCCGAAAACAACGCCGAACGAAATTCCGAGAGCGACTTCCCAATATGGCATGCTGGCAGGAACAATCAGCGGGAAAAGAAGACTTGTAACAAAAAAGCCTTCGTTAATTTCATGCCCGCGGATAACCGCGAAAAGGACTTCCCAAAAACCGCCCGCTACAAGTGTAACAAGGTAAAGAGGCAGAAAATGGAAAAATCCCAAAAGAACATCGCTCCAAAAGTTCGAGGCGTCAAACGGAAGTCCGAGCGAAGCAAGCAAACTTCCCTGCCAAGTTCCGGGATCAGCCGCGCCTGAAGAAGCGACGGACAAATTTATCTGATATCCCGTATTATAAAGAGCCATAAAAACAGCCGGCAGCAGCGCAATAACCACAGTCGTCATCGTCTTCTTTAAATCAATTGCGTCCCTGACAAATGTCGGAGATTTTGTGTTTTCTCCTCCGGAATAAAGGAAAGTTTCTATGGCTTCAAAGAGAGGAAAATATTTTTTAAGTTTTCCTTCCTTAAACTCTTTTTCATGTTTATCAAAAAAACTACGTAAGCTCACTATCCTTCCTTCTCAATTGTAGTTAATAGATTTCTTAAATTAACGCCGTGTTCGATTTTAGATTGGCAAACAAATGTACAAAGAGCCAAATCTTCCTCGTCAAGTTCAAGAGCGCCAAGCTTTTCGGACTCCTCGACGTCGCCGACGGCTAACATTCTCAGTAAAAACGTAGGTAAAATATCAAGTGGCATAACGGCTTCGTAAGTTCCGATTGGGACGATTGCTCTTTTACCGCCGTTTAACGCCATTGTTAAATTGTATTTTTTCTTGGGAGTAAGCGCCGAAAGAAGAATATT
>JALWEC010000027.1 GCA_027036655.1 Melioribacteraceae bacterium | reverse complement strand
TCCTAATGCTTATGAAAAAAGAAAAGAAATTTTCGGGTTGGATTTAATGTTGCCTGATAATATTTATCTGTTTCACGCAGGGACCAAGGTAAATGCCGATGGAAAAATAATTACAAACGGAGGAAGAGTTCTAGCGGTTACGGCTGTTTCGGATTCTCTAAAATCCGCTAAAACCGAAGCTTATAAATATTTGGCGAAAATCAATTTTGACGGAATTTATTACAGAAAGGATATTGCCGATAAAGGAGTGAAAAATAGTTGATTTAATAAATCAAATATTTGCTTCTTATTTTTCTAAATTTCGCACGGTTTTTTTGTAAAATTTCTACAAGTTTTTTTTCGGTTATTTCATTCTCGAGATACTTTTCCAAATCGTCATTTCCGTAAAGTTTGTTCAGCCAACCGTATTTAATCTTAACTTTGTCCGGATATTTTTCTTTAAGAATTTTGAGAAGTCTTATTCCGAACCAAACGGAATTGAAATTATTATCAAGAATTTTAACTTTTAATCCCGAACACAATTTGCCGGCATATTTAATCGAATAATTTGGCGACCCCGACGGAATGAACTTTATCCGCGTAAATTTCAGATTCTTGAATTCCTTTACAAGCGTCGGGAGTAATAAATCGGGATTTATGAAAGGCGCGCCGAACTGAGTAAAGGGTAATTCGGTTCCTCTTCCTTCGGAAATATTTGTCGCCTCTAAAAAGCATAATCCGGGATAGAGCAATGCGGCTTGGAAAGTTCTGATGTTGGGAGAAGTTACAACCCAATTGGGAAAATAGTAATTGTAGAACCTTGTTCTGTCGTAATTAAGCATAGGAATTACGGTCAAATCGACATTCAGATTATCTTTGTTAAGTATTTCGTCTTTGAATAACTTTGCCAATTCTCCGACTGTAAGTCCGTAGAGAATCGGAATCGGGGAAATACCGACAAATGAGGAAAAGCCCGACTTTAAAATTTCACCTTCAATTTTTTCTCCGTTTTGAGGATTGGGTCTGTCCAAAACAATGATTTTAACCTTAGCGCGCGCAACGGCTTTCATAGTTAATTTAAGAGAAGAAATATATGTGTAAAACCGCGCGCCTACATCCGGAATATCATAAATTACAACATCAACGTTTTGTAAGTCCGTTTGTGTTGGAGCTTTCTTTTTTCCGTAGATAGAGATAACCGGAATGGAATTTGCAGTTACAGAATTGTTAACTACTTCTCCCGGAGCTTCGTTTAGTGCGAAGCCGTGTTCAGGAGTGAAAATTTTTACTATGTCAATCTTTTGTTTCAGAAGAGTATCGAGAAGCGGGGTCTTGTTTTGGAGAAGGGATGCGTTATTTATCAGTAAGGCAACCTTTTTATTTTCAACTAAGTTTTTGTGGTTGCGGATTAGGTTTTCATTTCCGAGCGTGAAACGGGACTGTGGAAAAAAGTTTATGGAAAGAAAAAGCAGAAGGAGAAATATTTTTTGCAGGGAATTTAATGCCTTTTTAGTAAATGATAAACGGCAAACTGTGAATAGTTTTTTATCGGCATAAGGGATGATATTTGTTAAATCATTTGCTTTCATTTACCGGCTTTATTCTACTATGCAAAATTTTTTTCTTAACAAGACCTTTGCGCAACCTAAAATTGTCATATTGAGTTCGCCAAACTTGTACCGATTGTTTTTCGTTGGGGGCGAAGGTTGAAGCCGTCCGAAATATCTCTATTATCGCAATAAATACCTGTTTTGAGATTCTTCATTCCGCCCCCAACCCATAAACGGTCGGGGCAAGATTCGCTCCATTTAGAATGACATATTACTAAGTTATGCAAAGCTTTCTCATAATCTACTTTG
>JALWEC010000026.1 GCA_027036655.1 Melioribacteraceae bacterium | reverse complement strand
TCGGAGCGCTGGGAACGCCGGTTGTACGAACGGACGCCGCCGCCATCTGGGCAACCGGACAAACTTGGTGGCAAATTCCGCCTGTCGCAAAAGTGGAACTCCGCGGCGAATTACGCGAAGGCGTTAGCGGCAAAGATGTAATTATCGCTCTTGCCGGATTATTCAACAACGATGAAGTTTTAAACCACGCAATAGAATTCGCAGGCGACGGCGTAAAACATCTCTCCCTTGATCAACGTCTTACCATTGCCAATATGACCACAGAGTGGGGCGCGTTGGCGGGAGTTTTCCCCGTTGACGAGGTTACGCTTAACTGGCTGAAAAAACGAGCCGAATATATTAAGAAGCGCGGCTTGGAAGGTGTTAACTCCGATGCCGATGCATTTAACGGAGAACATCCCAGATTAAACTCAAAAACAATCTCTCGGGTTGAAAAATCACTGCAAGATTTAAAAGCCGACGACGATGCCTTCTACGCAAAAGAAATTTATCTCGATTTATCCACAATCGAGCCGGTTGTTTGCGGTCCGCACACAGTAAAAGTTATGCACTCGGCGCGTGAAATGAAAGATAAAAAAATTAAGATTGATAAAGCGTACCTTGTTTCCTGCGTTAACAGCAGATTTGAAGATATTAAATCCGCAGCGAAAACAATCGGGAAAAACAAAGTTGCCGAAGGGGTTAAATTTTACATTGCCGCGGCTTCGCGCGATGTTCAGAAAGAAGCTGAAAAAGCCGGATACTGGCAAACATTGCTTAACGCCGGAGCAATTCCGCTTCCACCCGGATGCGGACCTTGCATCGGTTTGGGAGCCGGACTTTTGGAAGACGGCGAAGTCGGTATAAGCGCCACTAACCGTAATTTTAAGGGAAGAATGGGTTCCCCCAACGCCGAGGCATATCTCGGCTCTCCTGCAGTCGTTGCCGAATCCGCAATTAAAGGTTATATTTATCCGAACAAGGAAGTTGAACCGGCTACGGTTAAAAAAGGATTAAAACTTAACGAAATAAAAAATGTCTCAAAACAGAACGTTGAGATACTCGACGGCTTCCCGAAAGAAATATCGGGCGACATAATTTTCTGCAATACCGACAATATGAACACGGACGGAATATATCCCGGTAAATATACTTACATAGATGATTTTACTCCGGAACAGCAAGCCGCCGTTGCAATGGAAAACTATGATCCCAAATTTCAAAAAATTGCGGAGAAAGGCGATATTTTAATAAGCGGATATAATTACGGTACAGGCAGTTCGCGCGAACAAGCGGCGACAGCGTTAAAATACCGCGGAATTCGTCTTGTAATTGCGGCTTCGTTTTCCGCCACTTATGTTCGGAATGCGCTAAATAACGGATTTTTATCGATAGAGCAAAAAGAACTCGTTGAGTATTTAAGAAAAAAATATAATGACAATGAAAAATTATCTCTCAAAATAAACGCTCCTTTAACAATAGATTTTTCCAAATCCGAAATCCGTTTTGATAATCATATTTTTACTTTTCCTCCTATAGGTAAAGCGGCTCAAGAATTAATCGTTACCGGCGGTTTGGAAAATTGGGTAAAGAAAAAGATATCCTAAATCCGAATAATCTTTAAAGGCATTTCGGCATATCCGAGATGCCTCATTTTAATACACTTACGAACAATAAACACTCTATCTTTTTTTTCTATTTTATTAACTCAAATTTTATCACAAAATTTCGATTATTATTGGTATGATGTTTGTTTTCTTCCCAATAATATTTTATAAATTAAGTTGAGACTCTTGATGAAAAAAAATTTAATCTTTATACTATTTATTGTTTCGCTAAATTCATTATTGGGGCAGCGCTTAAT
>JALWEC010000025.1 GCA_027036655.1 Melioribacteraceae bacterium | reverse complement strand
ATCGTCTGCGGCTGCCATTGTGATATATTGGCTTTTATCGTTAACCGTAATTTTTAAGCTTACATCCGTACCATCGGTAACCTTTTCGGCGGTAACGCCGTCAACATTTGATGAAATTTTACTCACTAAATCCGAGACTACATCATCCCACGTATAACCGGTGGAATAATCGTAATCAATGGAAGTCTCTGTTCCGTCTATGTTTATCTTGAATGTTCCCGAACCGGTATAAGTATCGGTAGCGGTATGAGCCGTCGATTGAACAACAGCGAAATCGTTATTAATCGCATCGCTTATCGCATCCATAATGCTGTCGTTTGTCTCGGAAGAGGTAAGCGTAACGTCAACATTGCTTGTGTAATCGCCGCTTTTAATCTGAATTTTGTGCGTTCCCGCCATCGAAGTAACGGCAGTGTCCGAAGCCATTGTATTGGAAACGGCAATATCGCTTTTGGCAAGCTGATTAACTCTAATCGCGTATGAAGCGGGCGTTGCGTTGCTCGAAGCCGTTACCGAAAAGAAGGAGTCATCGGAAAGTTTCGCGGAACTGGTGTTAAAAACCGAACTGTCCCCGCTGTATTTTAGCGTATAAGCAATATCTTTCAAACTTGAGAGGGATGTGCTTAAGGAACTCCACGTTGAAGATAAATTGGAGTAAGTATTTATTTTATTTTTCAGCGGATAAATCTGGCGCTGCTCCTGCACCGTCTTAAACGACGATACCATTTGATTTATTCCGCTTGTTGTCAATATTGAACTTGAGCCAGCCATTTTTTTACCTTTAGACCGCTATTGCTTCTTTATTAAATGCAGTAACCCAACTTTCCTTTAAATTGGAAAGTATCACATAAACAATTTCGGTATTTCCTTTAATCATCTCATCTTTGCAGAACATATAAAGGCTGTATAACTCACGGGCGATTTCAAACTGCAGGTCCAATCCGCCAAGCAAAACGTCTATTGCCCTGTTTGTTTTATTTACGTCCCCTTTTTTACAATGCAACAGCGCATAATCATAAGTTTTTAGAAGTAGCTTTTCCTGCGGAGCATCCATAATTTCCTTGGTTAAATAGGGATTTCCCGCTCGTCCCGTAGCGCGATCGCTTTTTCTTTGATATGTATTAGTTCCCGCTGAATTCATTTACAACCTGCTTTTTAATTTTTTGATATTTACTGCAATTTCATTTGAGATATAATATTCACATTCAGATTATCGGAAAAAAAAGAGGAAAGTTTAGTTTTATTAGGTAAGAAAAAACCGCCTCTGCAAGGAGACGGCTTTTTATAGTAGAATTTAATTGGCTTTTGCCGTAGGTAAAGAATTAAAAAGCGTATCAAATAATTCTTGCCAAGTATCTCTAAGTCCGGTAAGAATTTTCATCGCCATATCGAAGTTTCCGCGCCGGACTTGCTCCTGTGCGAACTGGTACAGCTGCAACAATGAAGTGGAAAGCTCGCGAGTTTGTCTATCATCAAAGTTAAGAGCGTTTATCAGTTCGGAAATTGCGCGATTTGTTTTCTCCACATCATGTCTTTGGCAATGAGTTATTGCAAAATCATATACTCTAAACAATAACTCATGAGGAAGTGCGTCCATTATTTCTTTTACGAAATAAGCGTTCGCTTTTTCCTTATTTCCTTTTGCTAAATTCGAAGCATTCATTTCGGTTCTCCTCATCTATTATTTAAATAATTGTAAGACCTGTTGCGGAGACATATTCAATTGCGCCAACATTGCCGTCGCGGCTTGTCCTAAAATACTGCCTCTTGTCGCTTTCAACTGTTCCATCGCCATATCGGCGTCGAACAATCTGCTTACGCTTGCTTCGGCGTTTGTAATCGCAACATTCAATGTTTCTTCTTTAATATCCAATCTTTGTGTAAAGTTACCTATATCGCCTAACGCACCGGATACTGCTGTCTTCAAACTGGTTAATGCTGTCTGCAATGCCGCTATCGAGGAAGAGCCGGAAGTACACGCCAAGGTTGATGCGGATACATTTGCAAAACTGCCGAGAGATGCGGAAATTCCGGAAGCATATCCACCGCCGCCTGTACTTGCCAATGAAGAAGCAAAGTTCAAATTAAGAGTGTCCGAAGATTCTCCGACCTGAAAAACAAATCCGGACCCGGCTGTAGAATACAATAATGATGTATTGTTGAACTTGGCGTTTCTAATTGTTTTATCAATTTCTTTACCGAGCGCCTGAATATCGCTTGCAAGCGAAGTTCTATCGGCTGTCGGGTTTGTGGAATCGGAAAGCTTTCCGTCAATTTTAACGAGTAAGTCGTTAACCGCGAGCAAAGCTCCTTCGGCGGTAGCCATCATATCCTTTGCGGCGCTTACGTTGCCTTTAGCCGCTTTCATTACGGATATTTTTCCTTTCAGCGATGTTCCAACGTTAAATCCGGACGTGTCATCGGCTACATGCATGATTTTTTTGCCAGAGGCAAGTCTCAATTGCGCTTGAGTAGTATCTTGATTTACTCTTGCCAATTGGTAGTAGGCTCTTAAAGCATCGATATTTGTGTTAATACGAAAGCCCATTTTTTAACTCCTTTTTTTGTTATTGGTTATTGTTTGAACTCCATTTCTCGGATTCATTTCTTCTAAAACTTTGTTAATAACTCCGCCCCATTCTCCGAAACGGGACTGCCTGAAAATTTTTATCGACGGGTACCAGATTGTTCTTTCACCGCGTCCCCAACGCCAGTCTGCTTTTTCCGATAAAAGCAAAAACGTTTTTACATTTAACGCTCCCGCAAGATGAGCCACTGCGGTATCGATAGAGATGAGAAAATCGAGATTTTCCAATAGCGCGGCTGTGTCCGAAAAATCTTTTATTGCGGAAGATAAATCCGTAATTCCCATTTCATTCATTATTGCCGAATCTCTTTCCGCCACATCTCCGACTTGAAGCGAATAAAACTCATATCCGCCTAATCTTACTATTGAGGAGAAATCGCTTAACTTTGCCGAGCGGTGAGCATTAAACAAGGGCGTTTTTCCTTCCCAAACCAATCCGACTTTTATTTTATCGGTCGAGAAATAATCTTCTTTAAAGGACTTAACTTTATCGGATTCAACATTTAAGTAATATTTTTCCATTCGGCAATCTTCAAAACCCAACCCCAAGTAACGGGGTAAAGATAAAAGCGGCAGATGAAAATCATACTCAATCCCTTTGTCGTCGAGCGAGGTTCTCGGGATTGCTTGAGAAACGCCTCCGCATCCCTTCATCAATCCGGAAAGACTTCCGTGCGTTTGTAAAATTACTTCCGCTCCGGCATCAGCCAGCTTTTTCACAAATCGCGAAAACTGAATCGTATCGCCGTATCCTTGCTCATCGTAAAGGAGAATCTTTTTCCCTTCTACCGGCTCGCCGTTAAGCTCGGGCTTTGAAAAATCACGTTTAAGATAATCCGGCAATTTTCTCCGCCATTCGTAAAACCTAAATCCATCCTTGTAATTCCCCGATGCAAAAAGGAGGAGACTTTTATTAAAGTTTGCGCGCACGTTTTCCGGTTCTCTTTCAAGCAATCTATCTATTACTTCAAGTGCTTCCTCGTATCTGCCAAGGGTAGAAAGGGTATTAGCGAGATTAATTTCCGCATCCGAATATTCCGGCTTTATCGATAATGCGCGCCTAAACAAATCTGCAGCTTCTCCAAACCTTCCCGTCGCATCGACAATAATTCCGAGATTATTATATGCGCTGAAATTTTCAGGCGAAGCTTCCACCGAAATCCTCAGCAATTTTTCAGCGTCTTTATACTTGCCTAAATCCTTTAAGGCAACGGCGGCGTTATTAATTGCATTCAAATTTGCAGGATTGCTCCGCAAAACCTTTCCGTAATATCGGAGAGCTTCCTCGTTTTTCCTTAGATTTTGTTTAACAAATCCGAGTTTGAAATTAAGCTCTTCCTCGTCGCCGTATTTTTCCGAAAACTCATCTAACAGTTTCTCCGCGCCGGTAAAATTTCCTTCGGAGATAAAGTTTTCGGCGGTTAGCAAAACTTCATTAAGGGGATCAAAATTGTTTTTATTACCTTTTACGAATTCTTTAAGCCTTCCGGAAATCTTCCGTATAACATCGCTCCAATCTCCTTCTTCGGTCTGACGGAACAACTTGACGCTCGGGTACCAATATGAGTTTTCTCCTTCAAACGTCCAACGCCAATCGCAGTATTTGGGAAGCGGAACCCAAACGGGAATCTTTTGCGAAGCCGCTATGTGAAGAATTGAAGAATCTATTGAAATAACAAGGTCCATCGCTTTGACAATCGAAGCAATATTCCATAAAGATTCATTAATAATTATTACGTTCTTAAATTTTTTGCTAAGTTCTTTTGATAATTTTTCATCCCTGTTTTTTTCAATCAGATAAAAATCAGCATCGTCATTGTTAAACAATTCTTGAAGCGAATCAAAATCAACCGAACGCTGTCCGCTTGTCGGAGTAGGAGAATCGGTATGCCACATAACAGCGACATTTGTTCTGTTCCGCGAAAGAGTATTCTTCCATTTACCATAAATATTTTCATCAATCGAGAATAAATTTTCAGGGAGACGAAAATCTTCCTCTTCTTCCAAACCGAGTATTTTCGGCAGTTTCATTATCGAGCAGGAAAAATCATAATCATATTCTTTCCGCACTGTCGTTTTATCGACAAAAGGAGAATTCTCAAAAAACGGTGCCAATGCCGGAGTCGTACCTACGGTTATCTTCGGTCCTTTTTCCTTAACTTTCGGTAAAAATCTCATAAACTGAATCGAATCGCCCAGTCCCTGTTCGGTGTAAATTAATATTTTTTTCCCGGACGCTTCTTTCCCGTCCCACTCCCGAACCGGATTTTCCAAACTGCTGACGCTTCTAATCGCCCAATCATATTCTCGGAAACCGTTTTTAAAATCCTTCCGCGCCAAACAAGCGAAACTTTTCCCCACATGCGCGGCAACCGGATTTTCCAACTCAATCGCTTTATCGAAAAATTGAATAGCCTCGTCAAACCTTTTCAAAAAATAGAGCGTGTTGGCGTAATTAATATAATAGCCGGCAACAACTTCATACTTCAATACCTTTCTTAAGTACTTTTCCGATTCTTCATATCTGCCGAGGCTTTGAAGTGAAAGAGCAAGTTTATTGAGTATTTCAGGAGTTTCTTTTATTTCCAGACTCATCTTGCAATAATCAATTGCTTTTTTGAAATCTTTTTTGGAAAAATATATTTCGGACAACATTTCAATTGCGTCAAAACTTTCGGGATTAATTTTCAACAGCCTTCTCAAAAACTTCTCTGCGGAATCAAATTGTTTCTGCTTGTATTCCAAAGTTCCCGCCATTAAAAGCGCCGCTTCGTCATTCGGAAATTTCTCCAAATATTTTTCAAAATAAATTAACGCTTGTCCTAATTTTCCTTTTTCATAAGCGTCAACGCCGTAAAGTTTTAATAAAGCTAACTCCTGTTCTACCGCTCTTTTTGCTTTATCCGTTTTCTTTTTCAGTTTGTTGCCGATTCTCTCAAAAACTCTGCCCCATTCTTCCGGCTCCTGCTGACGGAACAATTTCATCGTTTTGTACCAAGCTGTTTTACCTTCGCTTGTTCCCCAGCGCCAATCGGAAACTTTTGAAATTGCGAGCCAAACCTCTTTCCCCATTGCTCCCGCAAG
>JALWEC010000024.1 GCA_027036655.1 Melioribacteraceae bacterium | reverse complement strand
GTAGAAGCCGGCAATAATTGCAAGGAGAACCTGAGCGGTGCAGATATTACTTGTAGCTTTTTCCCGCTTGATGTGTTGTTCTCGTGTTTGAAGCGCCATTCGGAGAGCTTTTTTTCCGGTTCTGTCAACCGAAACGCCGATTATTCTACCGGGAAGCTGACGCTTAAACTCTTCTTTTGTCGCAAAATACGCGGCGTGCGGACCCCCGAATCCAAGCGGCTCTCCCAAACGCTGTGAATTCCCGAGCACGACGTCCGCTCCTATTTCTCCCGGCGGAGTAATCAAAGCAAGACTTAAGATGTCTGCAATAACCGCAACGTAAATCCCTTTTTCTTTGGCTTTGGCAAAGTAATCGGAGTAGTCTTTTATTTCGCCGTTGTTGTCCGGATTTTGAACGAGAACCGCAAAATAATCTTCTGAAAAGTCAAACTTCTCAATTGCGCCGAATTCCGCAATTATGTTTCGAGGCTCGGTTCTTGAAAGAATAACATCCTTTGTTTGGGGGAAGATATTTTCATCTATAAAAACTTTTTCAGCTGATTTTTTATTCCGTTTACGCGCATTGTGAAGCATCATAATGGCTTCGCCCGCGGCTGTCCCTTCGTCAAGAAGGGAAGAGTTAGCTAAATCCATCCCTGTTAAATCGGAAATCATTGTCTGGAAATTGAGAAGAACTTCAAGCCTCCCTTGGGAAATCTCCGCTTGGTAAGGCGTATATTGCGTGTACCAGCCCGGGTTTTCCACAACATTTCGCTGTATTACCGAAGGCGTAATTGTCGGGTAATATCCTAGCCCGATATATGAATCGAAGATTTTATTTTTGGATGCGAGCAAACGTAATTTTTTTAACGCTTCATACTCAGTGTATGGTTTTTCAAGATTTAACTTTTTATTTAATAAGATGTGATTCGGAATCGTTTTTTTTACCAACGATTCCATGGAGTCTTCGCCTATTTCTTTAAGCATCTCATCGATGTCTGTTTCGGAAATACCTATGTGTCTTGTATGAAATTTTTCGAACATTTTATTCCTCGTCAATTTTGTTTTATTCAATTTTTAAATATAACGCTAATCGATTTTAATTTTATATTAAAGTAATAATAAAGTTCAACTTTTTATTTCTCTTTTATGCAATCGTTAAAGGGGGTATCTGTTAAGTTAAACTGCTGAGGTTGAATATTCAGAAGATTACCGCACCGTCGCAATGACTATTTGCATTTTTGTTTTGAACTAGGATTTTTCTGTTTTACCGATTAACTATGATTTTTTATCTCAAATTCCATCTGCGCCTTTGAACCTTGTAATCACAGTTCAATATAATTCTTCATTCTCAATTAAAGTATTTCCTATTTCCGTCTTGTCCTCTGTGGCGAATTGCGAAGGGAGAGCTTGAGACGACTGAAGCACATCCTTGGCGAATTCATCGGAGAACACGTAATTGCCGAATGTTCGGCAACGGTTTAACGGCTAAGCACGAAGATAAACAACCAACTCAGAGTGTTACCTTTGTAATATATATAGTGCCCCATTATCTATTAGCTCCGTATGAGCGACACTTCAATGCTTACGAGATAATCATCGTATTTTATGTGTCGCTCCTACGGAGCAAGTACAAAATCATATCGACAATGTAATTATCAAAAAGTTTTGCATAATTCAACCCGGACAAGCCGGAAACAAAATTAGAAAAAGTCGGACAAAAAAAACAATCTCTGGGACCCTTATTAACAAGGGACTTTAGAGTATTTGGAAAAATATATTGCCACAAATAACACGAATTTTACCGATAAGCGCCTATGTGGAAAAATCTTAGTTTATTCATCTTGGCGGACGGCTTGTTCGTTTATTTTTTTGTTTGGTCGCTATGGCAGATTTGATATGTTACAGATTGTTGCACTCCGTTACTCTCCAATTATGATGATGTTAATGTCCCGTGAGCAAGAGGAATCGTGTGATTTAAATCACTAAAAAAGATATGATAATCTTTTGACATTTAGAGAAAAATGTTTAATTTAAATCTCAAAATTATGGATGCATTACTGTTTATACATAATTACTGTTTATCCGCATTCACAAGGAGTAACTAAATAAAAATTTAATTAACAAATATGGAGGGAAGAATGAGAAATCTTCGACCGACAAAACTGCTAATATTTTTATTAGTAAGTTTCTTCGCATTCACCTACGTCCAGGCACAAACACAATCATCTCCCGCCGACGGTTCTACTGCAATAGCTTTGGGCAATCAAACATTTGATTGGTCAGCTTATTCTTTTGAGAACGATGGCACTAATGAAGATGATTACTATGTATTGGAAATAGGTACGTCTGCAGGTGCACATGATGTTTATCAAACTGCCGCATCGACTTTAACAACTAATTCAGAGACGGTTGATCTATCCGGAACTTCCAATAACACGACTTATTATTGGCGTGTTGTTGTTTATGACGATGGAGCACAAGTTGCCGTTTCCGGTTCTAACTTTACTTTTACAACCGTCCTAGCAACTCCAACGCTTGTTGATCCGAGCGGAACATATGCTGCGAACACAACTTTGAATTGGAATATGGCTGGAAATTACTCTAATGTTGATTTTGCTTATTCTGTTGCCACTGACAACGGATTTGCAAACGTTGTCGCTTCAGGAACCGTTTCGCATGTTCTTACTGCTACGGTTGCTCTCCCTTCCGCCGGTGATTACTATTGGAAAGTTACGGCAACTGTTAATGACGCAGGCGCCGCAAATAATACAGAATCAACAATAAGCGCTACCGGAAGTTTTACTCTCACTATTCCCGGTCCGGCTCTTACAGCTCCGGTTAACGGTTTAACGGGAGTTTCAGTTGAACCTACTATGAGTTGGGGAAGCGTAACAGGAGCAGTTTCCTACAAACTTTATGTGGCGACTGCAAGTACATTCGGAGCAACAAATATATATGCCGTTGATCAGGGAACAAATCTTTCAAAAGCATTTACCGAAGCGATTACAAACTTTCCGCTTTCAAACGGTACGACTTATTACTGGAAAGTAGCTGCAGTTGATAACGCAGGGACAGAATACGCATCATCAACTTATCATTTTACTACTTTCCCCGATGTTAGCCCAACGCTAACAAATCCGGCGAATGCTTCAACAGTTTATACTTCATCCGTATTAATGGGATGGACAATCAACCAAGCCGTCGGTACATTGAAGTTTAAGCTACAGTATCAGGAAACTTCACAGAGTGATAATACTGAACCTACTGCTGGTGAATGGGCAGCGGACGGTTCTGGTACCGATGCCACAAGCATTACTACTACGAATTTAAGCTACTCAATAAACGTAAACGGAGGAAGAAAATATTACTGGAGAGTAGTTGTACTTAACTCTTCCAATGAAGTCGAAGATTACTCTTCGGTTTACTCGTTTACAACTTCAGGCGGAGCGACTGTTAACCCTATTCCTTCTTATCCTATTGGAGGAGCAACTGTTTACACAAATACTCCGACATTATATTGGTATGTAAATGAATATGCTTCCGGTGTTACTTATCAAGTCAGATATGCTACTGCATCTACAGTTGATGGAGATGGAATGTTGACTGATGCAAGTGCCGCAAGTCTTCCTACTGATGCGAACATTGCTACTGCAACAAGCGCAATGTATAAGACTCTACCGACATTATCTCCCGGGACAACTTATTATTGGGAAGTTCGTGCATACTATGCCTCTACCACAACTTATGGTGATTGGTCAAGCGTAAATAGTTTTACAACTAACGGCAGTGGTACTCTTGTTGTCCCAACGGTTTCATATCCTAACGGTGGATACACTGTTTACACAACTTCTCCTTATTTATATTGGTATATAAGCGGAACCGGTGAAGGATTAACCTATAACGTAGAAGTTGACGACGACGCCTCTTTCGGAAGTCCCGCCTATACCGGCTCAACAACTACTAATGCAACATATATTCAGTCTTCCGGTTTGACTCCGGGAACTACATATTATTGGAGAGTTCAATCCGATAACGGAACAAGTCAATCGGCTTGGTCTTCATCCGGCACATTTGCCGTTGCAGGTGGAGTAACTAACGGTTATCCCGTAGCTTCATATCCTACAGGCAATCCTACAGTTTACTCTGCAAGACCGACATTGTATTGGTATCTTGAAGGTTCATCATTAGGATTGACAAAATATGTAGTAAGATATAAAGCAGGTAGCGCTTCTTCTAATTGGGCTACAACTTATGACGGTACAGCAGACGTTTCTAATCTTAATACTACTTACTGGACTTTTACTTCCGATTTGACTTACGGTGAAACTTACTATTGGGCTGTTGCAAGTTATGACGGTTCAAGTTACTCCGCGTGGTCTCAAGGTTCGTTTACTGTTGTAGGACCCGGTACAGCGGGAGCGCCGATACTTTCATATCCGTCAAACGGCACAACCGTTAATGACAGAGATGTAACTTTGGGCTGGTATATTAATGGTTCTACAACCGGTATTACGGAATATCAAATTACATACAGTACGTCCGATGTATTTGAGTCTAGTGTAACTACAACCACAACAAGTTCAATAAACAGCTTAGCTTTGACTTCACTAACTCCCGGAGCTACTTATTACTGGAAAGTTCGTTCCCATTATTCGGGAAGTACATATTCCGGTTGGTCGTCAACATATCACTTTACAATTGATCCCGGCGCAAATGCGGTTGTTCCTTTCCCCGGAAGTCCCGTGGCTCAGGTTTCGGTGAACACAACTTCGCCTGTTCTTTCTTGGGTATTACCTGTGCAGTCGGAATCCGAATTGACTTATACGGTTGAATATTCTACGACACCCGATTTCTCGGACGCACAGGAAATTGATAATGTAAATATGCCGTTCAAACAGATTGACGGCTTACAAGCAAATACATCATACTACTGGAGAGTTAAATCGACCGCATCAAACGGTACGGTTTCAGGATACTCTCCTGTTGGCGTATTCAACACTAACGGAGTTACCGGAGTAGAAAACCACGGCGGCGAACTGCCTAAGGAATTTGCAGTTATGCAGAACTACCCGAATCCGTTTAATCCGACAACCACGATTAAATATCAGCTGCCTCAAGCGGCTCATGTTACAATCGCGGTTTATAACATTCTCGGTAAAGAGATTGCGACATTAGTAAACGGCAATGTGGAAGCCGGTTATCATTCTGTTATTTGGGATGCTACCGATAACTCCGGAGCTAAAGTTAATTCCGGTGTTTATTTCTACAGAGTCTCTACTAATTCAAATGTTGTAGTAAAGAAGATGTTGCTTCTTAAATAATTGTTTTTTTGATAACCAGTTAATTCCGGTTATCGAATTTTTACAATTAACATAGTTCTTTACAATTTTGTCGGATAAAAAAGAGAGGTAGATATGTCAAAGGTAGCAGCCATATTGTATGTTGCGTTTATCTTTCTTGTACTTGGTTCCGCATTACTTGCTTGCCAGGCTTTTATTATAAGATAGATAAATAAATTATAATATAAATTTCAGCCCCGTTTTTTAACGGGGCTTTTTTTGTTTGTGTTGATATAGTCAGCGTCATTGCGAACTGTGGAGGACGAAGAAATCTCTACGCCGTCTCGTCCGCCTCGGGCGGATTACGAGGAGCGGAGCAACGAAGTAATCTCACTAAAAAACGCGCAGGTG
>JALWEC010000023.1 GCA_027036655.1 Melioribacteraceae bacterium | reverse complement strand
ATCCTTCGTTAGCGATTGCAAAATTGATTAGCGTTTCCGTATCTCCCGGATTTAACTCAAGCGCTTTTTCAAGCGCAATGTAAGCTTCCTCGAATTCTCCGAGCGTATTATGAAATGTTCCTTTGTACTGCCAAAAATCGGAATTATATGAAACGGTTTCGAGAACGGCGTTAACTATTTTCAAACCCTCTTCGGGATAATCGTAATCTATGCACAACTGAACGGTTTCTTCCAAACTGTTCAGCGCAAGAAAAATCGCTCCATCCTCAATAACGGAAAGAGCTTTATCTATTCTCTCTTCAACTTCTTCTTCGCTTAATCTATCGAAACTCGGCTCCGAATAATCATCGGAAAAAAACATTCGTACTCCATTAAAAATTGATATAAAATCTATCATTAAGAAAAGATAAAATCAAGGTTGACATTCACTTATTTAAAATAAAGGGAAGTCCCGGAGAACTTCCCTGCAAGTAGTGATAATTGTTTTTAATTATTTGTGAATGCACTCTAAAATATGATTTAAGAAACAATTTGTCAATTTATTTTCGCATACAATAGAAATCCTTGGAATATTATTGAGAAATATTTAATCTCAAAATTATCATTAGTCCACTATCAGTGAAATTTGTGTTATCTGTGGCAAAATATTTTTCCAAATGCTCCAAAGTCCCTTGGTAATAAGGGTTTCAGAGATTGTTTTTTTCCGACTTTTTCTAATTTTGATTCCGGCTTGTCCGGGTTGAGTTATGCAAAACTTTCTGATAATTACATTGACGATATGACTTTGTACTTGCTCCGTAGGAGCGATACAAAAAATACAATGATTATCTCGTAAGCATCGAAGTGCCGCTCCTACGGAGCTAACAGATAATGGCGCGCTTTATTTATTACAAAGGTAACACTCCTACGGAGTTACTTCTCTTTGATATAATGTGATGAACAACCTCTTAGATATGTTGACGCGATTCGTAATCCGCCCCGGCAGAGTAAAAGTTAAAATCTAGTTTTACTAATATTGGCATTCTTAAAGTCGCCGAAATAATATCGCTATTAAGAACTGATGAAATGAAAAACCTCCGAACTTGTCCCGACGTCCTTTCGTTGTGATTTACTCCGCCAACATTCGTTAGTAAAATCCTTTCAGAGATTATTCTTTTCAGCTTATTTCCTTTTTTGGTTCCGGCTTGTCCGGGGCTGGGCTTATCTTACCAATCATTATTCCTACAAAAAACAAAAAAATGTAAAATTTACTTTTTTTACACAAGTAACCAATCCACAGTTTGCCCTCCCGCAAAATGCGGGATAAGCAAACTGTGCTACAATATATTGTTAATTATCTGAAATTTCTTAATGAGCAAGTTTTTTAATGATAACTTCGAGTAAATTTTAAAAATTGTTTTGCAATTTATAAAATTTACCTTATTTTTTAAATCAAAATTACGCAACAAACTAAATAATTAACATGACAGACAAGATAGACAAAGAAATACTCGAAATCCTTCAGAAAGACGGGCGAGCCAAGAGAAACATTATTGCCGAAAAGGTCGGGTTATCTCTGCCCGCGTTAAGCGAACGGATGAAAAAGCTTGAAGACGCCGGAATTATCGAAGGATATTACGCGAAGGTAAATCGCAAAACCTTTAACTACGATATAATGGCGTTCATAATCGTTGTAATGGAATCTTCAAAAAATTATGCGGCTCTGAAAAAGAAAGCCGTAAAAACCGATGGAATTTTGGAATGCCATTCAATTCTCGGAGAAGGTTCTCACATATTGAAAGCGCTTGTAAAAAACACATCGGAGTTGGAAAAACTTCTCGCCGAAATTCAATCGTGGCCCGGAGTAGTGCGGACAATAACCAACTTTGTTTTGTCTTCTATAAAAGAAACTACGGAAATTAAATTATAATAAAAGGAGTAATCATGGCGGCAAAAGCATCAATCCAGAAAGTTTTGGATTTTGTTAAGAAAAACAAAATCAAATTCATTGATTTAAAGTTTATGGACTTCCCCGGACAGTGGCAGCATTTTACGGTTCCGGTATCTCAATTAAAAAACTCTTCGTTCTCCGAAGGATACGGCTTTGACGGTTCATCTTTGCGAGGATGGAAAAATATCTCCGAAAGCGACATGCTTATCATTCCCGATCCGGACACAATGTTTGTTGACCCGTTTATCAAAGAGCCGACTATCAGTATGATCTGCGACGTTCACGAACCGGCGACAAAAGAGAAGTACTCCCGCTGTCCGCGCAGCATTGCGCAGAAAGCCGACGCTTACTTAAAATCCACCGGCATTGCGGATACGGCTTATTTCGGTCCCGAAGCGGAATTTTTTGTTTTCGACGATGTCCGTTTCGATTCCAACGCGCACGAATCTTACTACTCGATTGATTCAAAAGAGGGAATTTGGAACTCCGGCAAAGAGGAAAGCCCGAATCTCGCCCATAAGCCGAGACACAAAGAAGGGTATTTCCCGGTTCCCCCCGTCGATTCGCTGAACGATATCCGAAATGAAATGGTTGTTAATTTAATGGATTTGGGAATCGAGGTTGAAGCGCAGCATCACGAAGTTGCAACCGGCGGGCAATGTGAAATCGATTTGAAATTTCAGCCTTTGCTGAAATCAGCCGATCAGCTTCTGATGTTTAAATATATCGTAAAAAACACCGCTCATAAAAACGGTAAAACAGCAACGTATATGCCTAAGCCTGTTGACGGCGACAACGGAAGCGGTATGCATGTTCACGTAAGTTTGTGGAAGAAAAACAAACCCCTTTTTGCCGGAAACGGTTACGCAGGATTAAGCGATACGGCGCTTTATTTTATCGGCGGAATTTTAAAACACGCCGCTTCGTTGCTAGCGTTTACAAATCCGACTACAAACTCGTACAAACGTCTTGTGCCCGGTTTTGAAGCGCCGGTAAATTTGGCGTACTCACAGAGAAACAGAAGCGCCGCTATCAGAATCCCGATGTATTCGGCAAGCCCGAAAGCCAAACGAATGGAATTCCGCTGTCCCGATCCTTCGGCAAATCCCTACCTTGCTTTCTCCGCAATGCTGATGGCGGGATTAGATGGCGTTTTAAACAAAATCGACCCGGGAGAACCGCTTGATAAAGATATTTACGATTTACCGCCCGAAGAACTGGCGGACGTTCCCTCGACTCCCGATTCCCTTTCCGGCGCGCTACAGGCTCTTGCCGAAGATCATGATTATCTTCTGAAAGGAAATGTTTTCACGGAAGATGTAATCCAAACTTGGATTGCTTATAAAATGGATAGAGAAGTAAAACAGCTTGCCCAAAAACCGCATCCGTTTGAATTTGCCCTATATTATGATGTTTAGTTAATCCGAAATATAATCCATTATAAAAGCGGCGAATAACTTTGCCGCTTTTTATGTTTCATTATAAGATTAATTCTCAAAATGTGACTTAGCGCATTAACCCTTTCTCTAAAATTGATTAGTTTTCAATATGTTTTTTGGCTCGTAATTTGAAGCTACACGGACAAAAGAAATAAATTTTGGAGAATTTATGAGTTTGGAAGATATTGTTTATCAATCATTGTTTTTCTTTTCCTTCTTTCTGTTTGGAATTGTAGGACTTTCGTTTTTTGTTCATCTTTTCAGAAAACAACCTGTAAAAAAAATCGAACAAGTAAATAATCAGTCTAAAGTTAATAAAGAAATAATGATGAATAAGGAACTGTTTTTGGCAGATATTAAACGCCGCGAGATAATTGCCGAAGCTCAAAGAAAAAGAGCCTTGAAAACTCAACGGGAAAAGGAAACCGCGAGAAACAGAGTATCGCGTTACTCAGTAATAAAACCTGTTCGAGAAAACGGTATCTCGGGTTCAAGACCGGTTATGAACAGCACCGTAATAGAAAACAGATCTTTGGAATTTTATCAATAAAATTTATTTCGACAATGAGCTGTTCGAGCAATTGCACTTAACGGCAAAAAAAAATTGCTCAAGTTTCCGGTTAAGTTATTTGTTAAAGATAACTTGCCGGATTTTTTTTGTACGTACTCTTTATTATATTAAATAATTGAAACAGGAAAAAATTTATGCCTTGCAGTGAAAAAAAGGATTCGATAAAAGGGAAAAAACTTAAAGCTCCGCATGAAGATGTTTGGCGCGTTTTTAAGATAATGTCCGAGTTTGTGGAAGGATTTGAAGTTTTATCCAATTTGCAGCCGACGGTTGTGGTTTTCGGTTCGGCGCGCACGCCGAAAGATAGCCCTTACTACAAAATGGCTGAAGACGTCGCAGCAGCTTTGGTGGACAAAGGTTTCGGAATCGCAACCGGCGGCGGTCCCGGAATTATGGAAGCGGCAAACAAAGGCGCTTCGGAAGGCGGAGGAAGTTCGGCGGGAATAAATATTCAGCTTCCGTTTGAAACATCTTCAAATAAATTTATAGATAAGGATAAGCTTCTCCGACTTCGCTACTTTTTTGTGCGAAAAGTTCTTCTCACAAAATATGCTCAAGGTTTTGTGATTATGCCGGGCGGATTCGGAACGATTGACGAACTCTTTGAAGTTCTAACCTTAATTCAAACTGGTAAAACAAAAAAATCCCCTGTCGTATTAATGGGAAAATATTACTGGGAAGGATTGATTGACTGGCTCAAAAATTCGGCGCTTGCCGATAATTACATTAACGAGGAAGATTTGAATCTGTTCAGCATCACCGACGATCCTGCGGAAGTTGCAGAAATCATTTGCCGTTTTCACAGCGGAAAAGAATTCGAGCCGAACTTTTAATAGAACCTTTGCATAACCAAATCCGGATAAACCAAAATACCAAAGGGGAATAAATATTAAATTTGAGATATAGTATTACAACTTAAATTTTTATACAAAAAGCGGAGACACAAGTTTTTGTTAAGAAATTATAATAAAAATATTTATGCATTTCCATTTCGAAAAATTGAAAGATATTTTTTACTCCAATCATTAAGTCCGATCATAGAAACCTTTTGCATAACTCTAATTTGTTATATTGAGTTTGCCACTGCGAAGGTGGAAGCCGTCCTCAATATCTCTAAATTCGGTATAATTACCGGTTTTGAGATTCTTCTTCCCGACTTTGTCGGGACTCAGAATGACATTTTATTGGGTTATGCAAAGCCTTCTATTAATGAAAACTCATTCAAAAATAAACCGGTTTAAAAATTTAACCGATATAGTATTACTGTTTAATCCCTTTTTAGTCGAACAGTGAACTTTAATACTTCGCTGTTATCGGCGTTAACGGGAATAATAAATTTTACGCTTTTTGAATTTTTTTTCTTGTAATCAAAATTAGAGGAAATTATTTTCCAATCTCCCTGCATTATTTGATTAATCGCTACTTCAATCTTTTTATCTTTATGATTATCGATTTTAATTTCCCGTGTAAGCTCGGTTACGAGTTTCGTTATTCTTTCCCTTTTCGTGTTCGTCATTGAAACAAGCACATCAAACGCTTTCCCGACTTTCAACGAAATCTTCTCATCTTTCGGAGTGTGCTTAATGTAATCTTCGCCAATCAGTTCGAGAGAATTTTTATCTTTTTTGAAGAGCCGTATCTTTCCCGCAGGAAGAGGAATTCCGAGGTTGTTTTTCATGCTGTTCTCAAATGTAATGCTAACCTCGGCATTTTCTTTTTTCTCCTTGTTTAATA
>JALWEC010000022.1 GCA_027036655.1 Melioribacteraceae bacterium | reverse complement strand
ACCGTAAAAAGTACGGGAGCGGTAGTATCGGGTCCTATTCCGATGCCTACCAAAAGAAGTGTTTACACTGTTTTAAGATCTCCTCACGTTGATAAAAAGTCAAGAGAGCAGTTCGAAATCAGGTCACATAAAAGAATAATCGATATTCATAATTCAAATAACAAAACCGTCGATTCATTAAGTAAATTGGAAATTCCGGCGGGTGTTGATATTGAGATAAAATTATAATTGAGGAAGAAGATGCCTGGTTTATTGGGAAAAAAGATAGGAATGACGAATATTTACACTGAAGAAGGTGTCAATATTCCCGTTACAGCTATTGAGGCAGGTCCTTGTACGGTTACTATTGTCAGAACCGAAGAGAAAGACGGATATAATGCGTTACAGATTGGATTTGGTGTAAGAAAGGAAAAACACTTAAATAAACCGCAGATAGCATATTATAAGAAGAATAATTTGAAACCGGCAAGATATTTAAGAGAATTCCGCAACTTTGATGTTTCCGGATATAAAGTCGGCGATGTAATTACAACCGAAATTTTTACCGAAGGAGAAAAAGTAAAAGTCTCAGGTAATTCAAAAGGTAAAGGTTTTCAGGGCGTAATGAAACGTCACGGATTCAGTGGAGTCGGCGGAAGGACTCACGGACAGGGCGATAGAGAAAGAGCTCCCGGTTCAATCGGTCAAAGTTCTTCACCCTCCAGAGTTTTGAAAGGAACTCGTATGGCGGGACGCACAGGTAATGAAAGAATTACTACAAAGAATTTAGAAGTTGTTAAAATCATTCCTGAGAAGAATATTATTTTTGTTAAAGGCAGCGTGCCCGGCGCTATTAATTCAGTTGTCGAAATTAATAAATAAGAGAGAATGATGAAGTTAGAGGTTTATAAAATAGATGGTTCAAAATCGGGCGAAACCGTTGAGTTGACCGATGATATCTTTGCAATTGAACCTAACGACCATGTGATTTATTTGGCAGTAAAAGCTCACTTAGCGAATAAAAGACAAGGTACGCATAAGGCTAAAGAAAGAAATGAAGTTTCCGGCGGCGGAAGAAAGCCATGGAGACAAAAAGGAAGAGGTACCGCAAGAGCCGGTACAACGAGATCTCCCTTATGGGTCGGCGGCGGAACAATTTTCGGACCTCGTCCGAGAAACTATCGTCAGAAGTTGAATAAAAAAGTCTTGAGATTAGCGAGAAAATCCGCTTACTCGTATAAGGCAAAAGCCAATCAAATTATGATTGTAGAGGATTTTGATTTTGAAGCTCCCAAAACATCGGAATTCAATTCAATACTCAAATCATTAAATCTTGATAATAAAAAAGTACTTTTGCTTACAAATTCAACTAAAGAAAATGTTTACAAATCCGGTAGAAATATTCCTAAGGTGAATATTGTCGAAGCGGAAAAAGCGTCAACATACGATTTGGTTAATAACCAGGTGTTGGTTATTGAATCGGGCGCAGTTGAAAAAATTGAAAAAATATTAAACTAATCGCTGGAAGATTATAAGATGCGTAATATTTTAGTTAGACCATTAATTACAGAAAAGCTTACGGATTTAACCGAAGCAAACAATCAAGTTGGCTTTGTCGTTAAATATGACGCAAATAAAATAGAAATTGCGAAAGCTATTGAAGATAAATTTGAAGTTGAAGTCGTTTCTGTAAATACGATGAAGTATAAAGGTAAGGTTAAGACTCAATTTACTAAGAAAGGACGATTTGTCGGCAGAACGCCGCGCTTTAAGAAAGCTATCGTTACTTTGAAAGAAGGTCAGACTATAGACTTAATTGGTGAAGTTTAGGCTAGCGGAGAATTAAATGGGAATTAGAAAATTAAAACCAAATACACCCGGAACAAGATTTATGTCAATCTCCACTTTTGAGGAGATTACAAAAACAACTCCGGAAAAATCATTATTGGCGCCGTTAAAAAAATCCGGCGGTCGTAATAATTTAGGTAGAGTAACTTCGCGCCACAGAGGCGGCGGACATAAAAGAAGATACAGAATTATCGATTTTAAGAGAAACAAATTTGATGTTCCTGCTAAAGTTGCAGCCATTGAATATGATCCTAACAGAACCGCTAGAATTGCATTATTGCACTATGCAGACGGAGAGAAAAGATATATTCTTGCTCCCAACGGACTGAAAGTAGGCGATACCGTAGTAGCAGGCGAAGGCGTTGAAATTAAAGTTGGTAATGCCCTTAAATTAAAAAATATGCCTCTCGGAAGTTATGTTCATAATGTTGAACTAAAACCGGGAAAAGGCGGACAGTTAGGTCGCTCGGCGGGCGCTTCGCTTCAGCTGGTTGCAAAGGAAGGAAAATACGGAACTCTTAAAATGCCTTCAGGCGAAGTAAGATTAATCAGCCTTGAATGTATGGCAACTTACGGAGTAATCGGAAATTCAGATCATCTGAACATAAGTCTCGGTAAAGCCGGAAGAAGCAGATGGCTGGGAAGAAGACCTCATACTCGCGGCGTTGCCATGAACCCGGTCGATCACCCGATGGGCGGCGGCGAAGGAAAATCATCAGGCGGCGGTCATCCTGTATCACCTTGGGGCCAGCCGGCAAAAGGTTTGAAAACACGTAAGAAAAATAAAGCTTCTGATAAATTAATTGTGAAAAGAAGAAAATAAACTAGAGTAGGATATGCCAAGATCAATTAAAAAAGGTCCATTTGTAAGTTATAAGTTGTTGAAGAAAGTTCGTGAAATGAACGAACGGAACGAGAAGAAAGTGATTAAGACTTGGTCACGGGCAAGCATGATTGTTCCTGAATTTGTCGGACACACAATCGCTGTCCATAACGGAAACAAAATGATTCCCGTTTATATTTCGGAAAATATGGTAGGACATAAATTAGGCGAGTTTGCTCCGACGAGAATTTTCAGAGGACACCCGGGAACTAAAGCAGAAAAAGCTGCGCGTAAAAAGTGATTAGAGGTTTAGAAATGGAAGCTAAAGCAACACATAAATATATTAAAGTGTCACCTCGCAAAATGAGATTGGTTATTGATCTCATCAGAGGAAAATCCGTAAGCGAAGCGATTGAAATTTTGCATTTTCATCCGAAACACGCTTCCGATTATGCGGAAAAAGTTTTGAGATCGGCTGTAGCCAACTTATTTAATAAAGAAGAAGGCGCAAATGTCGATATGTCAGATTTATATGTAAAAGAAGCTTACTCGAACGGCGGTCCGATGTTGAAAAGGATTCAGCCTGCCCCAATGGGAAGAGCGTACAGAGTAAGGAAAAGAACTAATCATTTAACTATAGTAGTTGCTACTAAAAGCTAAGTAGGAGGAATTTTTGGGTCAGAAAGTAAATCCGATAGGTTTTAGAGTAGGTGTGATACGCGGTTGGGAATCCAACTGGTTTGAATCTAAAAGTTACAAAACAAAGTTGGCTGAAGATAAGAAAATCAGAACCTATATTCGTAAAAGACTGAAAAGATCCGGCGTATCAAGAATAGTGATTGACAGAACCTCCAAAAATCTTTCGATTACTATACACACTTCAAGACCTGGAGTAGTTATCGGAAAAAGCGGAAAAGAAATTGCTCAGTTAGAAGAAGAATTGAAGAATTATTTAAGTAAAGATGTTAAGGTTCAGATCAATGAGATAAAAAGACCTGAATTGGATGCTTATTTAGTTGCCGAAAATATTGCACAACAGCTTCAAGGAAGAGTGTCGTTCCGACGCGCCATGAAATCGGCAATTCAGAATGCCATGAGAATGGGCGCGAAAGGAATCAGAATTAAATTAGCCGGAAGACTCGGCGGCGCTGAAATGGCGAGAAGCGAACAATATAAAGAAGGAAGAATTCCCCTTCATACAATAAGAGCAGATATTGATTATGCTACAGCTACATCACAAACTATTTACGGTTCGATTGGTGTTAAGGTGTGGATTTTCAAAGGTGAAGTTTACGGTAGAAGAATAAGCGAATAAGAGTTCGGAGATAGTTTTATGTTAATGCCAAAAAGAGTAAAATACAGAAAATCTCAGCGCGGAAGAAGAAGAGGAAAAGCGCAGAGAGGCCATAGAATCGCATTCGGTGAAATGGGATTAAAAGCCTTGGACGCAGCCTGGATTACTTCGCGCCAGATAGAGTCGTGTAGAGTTGCAATTACACGTCGTATGAAAAGAGATGGAAAAGTTTGGATCAGAATTTTCCCCGATAAACCGGTATCCAAAAAACCTTTGGAAACCAGAATGGGTAAGGGAAAAGGAGCGCCGGAATTCTGGGTAGCGGTTGTTAAACCGGGCAGAATAATGTTTGAAACAGCCGGCGTAGCCAAAGAGATTCAGCAGGAAGCATTGAAGTTAGCTTCTTATAAGCTTCCGATCAAAACAAAAATTGTAGCACGACCTGATTATCAATAAACGAAGGTTAGAAGGATAAAGATGAAAATCTATGAAATTAGAGAAATGAGTTCTGACGAGATTGTTAGAAGAATAGCTGAAGAAGAAAAAAACTTAGTTGATTTGAGATTTCAGAACGAGCTTAGAAACTTAACCAATACGGCTAAATTAAAATTAGTAAGAAAAGATATCGCAATGATGAAAACCGTATTAAGAGAAAGAGAATTGGAAGCTCTGAAGAACGAGAATAAAAATCAGGAGATAAATTAAGTCCATGGAGACTAGAGGAAGAAGAAAGACTCGTGTGGGTGTTGTGGTTTCTAACAAGATGGATAAAAGCATTGTAGTTAAAATCGAAAGAAAAGTGAAACATCCTTTATATAAAAAGTATTTTAAGATTACAAAAAAAATAATGGCACACGACGAGAAGAATGAAACCGGAATCGGCGATGTTGTAAAGATTATGGAAGTGAGACCGCTCAGCAAAAGCAAGAAGTGGAATTTGGTAGAAATAATCGAGAAAGCTAAGTAAAGTGCTGAAAAGGAGTTTTTAGAAAATGATTCAACAAGAGACATCATTAGTTGCTGCGGATAATTCAGGCGCCAAGAAAGTCGTTTGTATTAAAGTGTTAGGCGGCAGCGGCAGAAAATATGCCAGCGTCGGCGATATTATCGTCGTTACGGTAAAAACCGCTATTCCTAACAGTAATGTAAAAAAAGGCGAAGTATCGAAAGCCGTTGTTGTTCGCACCAAAAAAGAGATAAGAAGAAACGATGGTTCATATATAAGATTTGATGAAAACGCTGCGGTATTACTTAACAACCAGAATGAACCTCGCGGAACGCGTATCTTTGGCCCGGTTGCCAGAGAACTGAGAGATAAGAAATTTATGAAGATTGTTTCATTAGCGCCAGAAGTGCTTTAAAAGTTGGGATGAACAATGAAAATTAAAAAGAACGATAATGTGATTGTAATTGCAGGAAACTACAAAGGAAAAACCGGAAAAGTTTTAAAGGTATTTCCCAAGAAGAACAGAGTGATTATCGAAGGCGTTAATATTAGAAAACGTCACACAAAGCCAAACCAGCAATATCCTAACGGTGGGATTATTGAAAAAGAGATGCCTATCGACGCATCAAACGTTATGCTGGTTGATCCTAAGACTAATAAGAAAACAAGAGTTGGTTATAAGGTGATTGTGGATGATAAGACTGGTAAGAGAAAGAGCGTAAGAATTACTAAAGTAAGTAACGAAATGTTGTCATAAATTTTAGGGTTTTGTAACAATGGCAAAGAAAAAAGGTAAAACAGAAGAAGT
>JALWEC010000021.1 GCA_027036655.1 Melioribacteraceae bacterium | reverse complement strand
GACGTTCCTCTTTATCCGAATATGAGCGATGAAGATTCGACTTATATTTTTAACGATGCGGAAGTAAAACTGGTATTTGTGGAAAATAAGGATTTATACGACAAGGTCCGCCGGATATTGCCGGGAACTCCCTCCGTGAAAGATGTTTACACTTTCGAAAAAATTGAAGGGGCAAAACATTGGTCGGATATTACAAACGCTGCTGACGAATTTCTTCGTCCGCGACTTAACGAGTTGAAGGCAAAGGTTACCGAAGATGATTTGGCTACGATAATTTATACTTCAGGAACAACCGGTGTTCCGAAGGGAGTAATGCTGACGCATAAAAATATTCTCAGTGATGTTACTCAGGTGCGTCAAGTTGAGCCGCATAATAACACGCACAGGATGATTAGTTTTCTCCCGATTTGCCATATTTTTGAAAGGACAGCCGTTTATTTTTACTTCTATGTGGGCGGGGCAATTTACTTTGCCGAAAGCATTGATAAAATCGGCGAAAACATTAGAGAAGTGCAACCTAATTACTTTACAACCGTTCCTCGCGTTATGGAAAAGATATTCGATAAGATTATGGGAGTCGGAAGAGATTTAACCGGAATCAAAAAGGCTATTTTCGGATGGGCGGTTAAACTGGCAAATAAGTATCATCCGCAGGGGAAAAACTCTGCATGGTATAACTTCCGTCTCGGAATAGCGCGTAAACTTGTTTTTCATAAATGGGTTGAGGCGCTTGGAGGAAATGTGCTTGGGATTATTAGCGGCGCGGCGGCATTGCAGCCGAGAATAGGCAGAATATTTGAAGCCGCCGAAATTCCGATTCGCCCGGGCTACGGATTGACCGAAACGAGTCCGGTGCTAACTTGCAACAGATTTACCGACGGCGATTGGTTTATCGGAACGGTTGGGATTCCTCTACCGGAAGTTAAGATTAAAATTGATGAAGAAAGCGGAGAGATTCTTGCCAAAGGTCCGAATGTAATGATAGGATACTACAAAAAACCGGAAGCTACAGCGGAAGTAATTGACGCCGACGGCTGGTTCCATACAGGCGATGTAGGGGAAATTATCGACGGAAGGTTCTTGAAAATTACCGATAGAATTAAAGAGATATTTAAAACTTCCGGCGGTAAATACGTTGCGCCTCTTCCTATTGAGAATAAGATGAAAGAGTCGTTATTCATTGATCAAATTATGGTGATAGGAAACAAAAGAAAGTTTCCCGCCGCCATAATTGTTCCTGATTTCGAGTTTATCAACAAATGGTGTAAAAAGAAATGCGTTGCTCTCAATTCAAAGGATGAGATGATAAAATCTCGGATTTTGAACGAAAGAATTTGGCAGGATGTTGAAAAATACAATAAACGATTCGGAAAGGTTCAGCAAGTTAAAAAGATTGTTTTGGTAGCGGATAATTGGTCTCCGGATACAGGAGAAATTACTCCGACGCTGAAACTTAAAAGAAGAGTAATTTTGAAAAAGTACGAAGACTTAATCGATAAGTTGTATGAAGATGAAAGTCAATCGCATTACTATATCGATGAGTAAAAGGAATCAAAAAAGAAAAATTTTATGCCGTTTCTCTTTTAGTCGGCATTAGAAATTAAATAATTAAATAACCGTAAAAATTGTAAAACAAAGCGGAAAACAGATGAAAAGAATAATTAATGAAGTAGCGGTTTTGGGTTCCGGAGTTATGGGTTCCAGAATAGCGGCGCACTTTGCAAACATAGGGTGCAAAGTAACTTTGCTTGACATTGTGCCGAGAGAACTAACGGAAGCCGAAAAGAAAAAGGGTTTAACCCTTGAAGACAAAGCGGTGCGCAACCGCATCGCAAATGAAAACCTTAAGAACGTACTTAAGGCAAAACCATCCCCGATTTACAAATCGTCGTTTGCTCACAGGATAACAACGGGCAACTTTGAAGACGATATGGACAAAATTGCGACTGCCGATTGGGTAATCGAGGCGGTTGTGGAAAATCTTGATATTAAAAAAATTGTTTTCGGTAATGTCGAAAAATATCGTAAATCCGGAACGCTTGTAACAACAAACACTTCCGGAATTCCGGTGCATTTGATGACCGAAGGAAGAAGCGAAGATTTTAAGAAAAATTTCTGCGGGTCTCACTTTTTCAATCCCCCGAGATACCTGCCTTTGCTTGAGATAATCCCGACTCCTTATACCGACAGCGAAGTGGTTGATTTTCTGATGAGTTACGGAGATAAGTATCTCGGCAAAACAACCGTGCTGTGCAAAGATACGCCTGCGTTTATCGCCAATAGAATAGGCGTTTACAGTATTATGGCTGTCTTTAAGTATATGAAAGAACTCGGGTTGAGCGTTAAGGAAGTAGATACTTTAACCGGACCGCTGACGGGTCGTCCGAAATCCGCAACTTTCCGAACCGCCGATGTAGTTGGCATTGACACATTTGTTAAAGTTGCGACCAACATCTATAATGATTGTCCGGAAGATGAAGAAAGGGATATTTTTGCCATTCCCGATTATGTGAACAAAATGGTCGAGAATAATTGGCTCGGCGATAAAACCAAACAGGGTTTTTACAAAAAGATTAAAGATGAAAAAGGGAAGAAGCAAATTCTTGAACTCGACATCAACACGTTCGAGTACAAACCGAGTTCAAAACCGAAATTCGCTTCGGTTGCAGCCGCAAAGCCGATTGACGATTTGCGTCAGAGACTTAAAATGCTGTTTGCCGGAAAAGATATTGCCTCGGATTTTCTAAGAAAAATCAGTTTTAGCGTATTTCGTTATTCGTCAAACAGAATTCCTGAAATTGCAGATGAACTTTACAAGATTGACGATGGTATGAGAGCCGGATTCGGCTGGGAACTCGGACCGTTTGAGCAGTGGGACGTTCTCGGCGTCGAAAAAACAGTTCAAGTAATGAATGAAATGAATATGACCCCGGCTCCTTGGGTTCAGGAAATGCTGGACGGCGGATTTAAGTCATTTTACAGTATCGAAAACGGGAAGAAAAAATATTACGACATCCCGAGCAAATCATATAAGATAATTCCGGGAACTACTGATTTTATAATACTTGACAATTATCGCGCAAACGCTCCGGTTTGGAAAAACTCCGGAGCAACGCTTCACGACATTGGAGACGGAATTCTAAATCTTGAGTTCCAGACAAAGATGAATTCAATCGGCAGCGAGATACTTGAAGCGATAAATAAATCGATTGAGATTGCGGAGAAGGATTACCGCGGATTGGTAATCGGAAACGACGGACAACATTTTTCCGCCGGCGCAAATCTTGCAATGATGTTCATGCTCGGAACGGAGCAGGAATGGGACGAAATCGATATGGCGGTTCGCCAGTTCCAGAATACAACAATGCACATTCGGTACTCCAATGTTCCGGTTGTTGCGGCGCCTCACGGATTGGCTATCGGCGGCGGTTGCGAGGTTTGTCTCCATTCGGACAAGATTAACGCGTCTGCCGAAACCTACATCGGTTTGGTTGAAGTCGGGGTAGGGATTATTCCCGCCGGCGGCGGAACTAAAGAAATGGCTCTGCGCGCTTCCGACGCTTACGTAAAAGGAGGCGTGGAATTGCCCGAGCTTCAGGAGAAATTTCTGAACATCGCAATGGCAAAAGTATCGACTTCGGCTGAAGAGGCTTACGGGTTAGGTTATTTCAGAAAAGGATTGGACGTTTATTCTGTTAATCCCAAAAGAGTAATTGCCGACGCCAAACGCGCCGCTATTGAGTTAGCCGAACGGGGCTACCGCAAACCGATTAAAAGAGAAGATATTAAAGTTCTCGGAAGAACCGGTTTGGCGGCGTTGATACTCGGAGCTTTCTCATTTGAAAGGGGAAGATATATTTCCGAGCATGACAGAAAGATCGCCGATAAACTTGCCTACACAATCTGCGGCGGCGATTTAACCGAAGGAACCAGAGTAAGCGAACAATACTTGCTCGATTTGGAAAGAGAAGCGTTCTTAAGTTTAATCGGTGAAAGAAAAACTCTGGAAAGAATGCAGAGTATTTTAACTACCGGTAAACCGTTAAGAAATTAATAAATGATTTTGAAAATAAAATAAAAGAATTATTATGAGAGAAGCATATATAGTAGCAGGTTATCGTACGGCGGTAGGAAAAGCCAAAAAAGGCGGATTCCGTTTTATGCGCCCGGACGATTTAGGCGCGGATGTTATTAAGCATCTGCTGAAATCCGTACCGGAATTAGACCCGAAACGCATCGACGATGTGATTGTCGGGAACGCTTTTCCGGAAGCGGAACAAGGATTGCAAATCGGTAGAATGATTGCACTTGAAGCCATTGGTATTGATACTCCCGGCTCTACCGTAAACCGTTTCTGCGGTTCGGGAATTGATACGATTGCAACTGCCGTAGCAAGAATTCAGTCGGGAATGATGGATTGCATTATTGCCGGCGGCGTTGAGTCGATGTCCTTAGTGCCGATGACAGGTTGGAAGTTGGCGCCGAATTACAAGGTTTCGCTGACTCATCCGGAATATTATATGGGAATGGGATTAACGGCAGAGGAAATTGCGAGAGATTTTAATATTTCGCGCGAGGATCAGGATGAGTTTTCCTACAATTCCCACATGAAAGCAATCAACGCAATTAAAAACGGATATTTCAAAAACGAGATAGTTCCGGTGGAAGTTGAAGACGTTTATTACGAAAACGGCAAAAAGAAAACGAGAACTTGGGTGGTCGATACCGACGAAGGACCGCGAGCCGATACGAATATGGAGGCGCTTGCAAGGTTGAAGCCGGTATTTGCCCAAGGCGGAACCGTTACGGCGGGCAACTCATCGCAAACATCAGACGGCGCCGCGTTTGTTCTTGTTATGTCGGAAGATATGGTTAAAGAGCTTAACCTCACTCCGATTGCGCGCATGGTTTCCTATGCTGTCGCCGGAGTTGACCCGCGCATTATGGGCACCGGCCCGATTGCTGCTGTTCCGAAAGCCTTGAAAAAAGCGGGATTGAAACAGGATGACATCGATCTTATCGAATTGAACGAAGCCTTTGCCTCGCAATCGCTTGCCGTTATCAGAACTTTGGATTTGGATACCGAAAAGCTGAATGTAAACGGCGGCGCAATCGCAATGGGGCACCCGCTCGGATGTACCGGAGCAAAATTAAGCGTACAGATATTTAACGAACTTAAACGTCGCGATAAAAAATACGGAATGGTAACCGCTTGCGTTGGCGGCGGACAAGGCGTTGCCGGAATTTATGAACTATTGAAATAATAGAGATCTTTGCATAACCTGGATTTGTCATATTGAGTCCGCCAATGCGGAGGTGTAAGCCGTCCGAAATATCTCTAAATTCGGTATAATTACTGGTTCTGAGATTCTTCATTCCGCTTCGCTTCATTCAGAATGGCATATAAATTATGTTATGCAAAAAGCTCTAATAATTTAGAAATAAAAATAAAGGCAGAATTATGTCAGATGCAGAAAACAAAAAAGTAATGGGCGGTGAGTTTATAACAAAAGAAACTCCGCCCGAATCCGTTTATATCCCGGAGGATATTAACGAAGAACAAAAAATGATGATTGACACGGTTAATGATTTTGTCGAAAAAGAAATCTGGCCGCGTCTTGACGCCATTGATAAACAAGAACCGGGCTTAATGGAAAAGCTGCTGAAACAGGCAGGGGAACTCGGTTTGCTCGGGACCTTTGTCCCTGAAGAATACGAAGGTCTTGGTCAGGACTTTGACACGAACACGCTGATTTCAATGGCGATGGGACCGAGCCACTCTTACGGAGTCGCTTTTGCGGCGCATACCGGAATCGGAACTTTGCCGATTTTATATTACGGAAACGAAGAGCAGAAGAAAAAATATCTCCCCGGTTTAGCTTCCGGCGAGATTTTATCGGCGTACTGCTTAACCGAACCTACTTCGGGTTCCGACGCTCTCGGAGCTAAAACGACCGCAACGCTTTCCGAAGATGGAAAATACTACATCCTAAACGGACAAAAAATGTGGATTACAAATGGCGGGTTTGCCGATATCTTAATTACATTCGCCAAAGTTGACGGAGAAAAATTTACAGGCTTTATAATCCCGACCGACTCGGAAGGATTTACAAGAGGCGAAGAAGAAAACAAAATGGGAATTAAAGGTTCCTCCACACGCGCGCTTTTCCTTGATAATGTTAAAGTTCCGGTTGAAAATGTACTCGGTGAAATCGGCAAAGGTCATTACATCGCGTTTAACATTCTTAATATCGGACGCTTCAAATTAGGCGCAATGACGGTTGGCGGCGCAAAACATTACATCTCCGTTGCCGTTCAATATGCAAACGAAAGAAAACAGTTCGGACGGGAGATTTCATCGTTCGGAGCGATTAAACACAAACTTGCGGAAATGGCAATCCGTACATTTGTAGGGGAAGCCGCTACTTTAAGAACCAGCGGTTTGATTGCTCAGAAGGTTGACGAGCTTACTGCTGCAGGCGAGGAATACAGCAAAGCTTTAATTAAAGCGGCTGAAGAATATGCAATAGAATCCTCGATAATGAAAGTGTTTGGCTCCGAAGTGGTTGATTTTGTTGTGGATGAGCTGGTTCAGGTGCACGGCGGTTACGGCTATTCGGAAGAATATCCCGCTGCGCGAGCTTACCGCGATTCGAGAATCAACAGAATCTTTGAAGGGACGAATGAAATTAACCGTCTCTTAATTGTTGATATGCTCGTTAAGCGTTCGATGAAAGGACGCATTGACTTACTCGGTCCCGCAATGGCGATTCAAAAGGAGCTGATGGGAATTCCTTCTCTCGGCGACGAACCGGAAGGACTTCTTGCTAAAGAGATGAAAGCCGTTAACGAAGCTAAGAAAGCAATCTTAATGGTTGCAGGCTCGGCTGTTCAGAAATTTATGCAGAAACTCGGCGAAGAACAGGAAATCATTATGAACGTTACCGATATGATAATAGAAACGTTTGTTGCCGAATCAGCTATTCTCCGCACGCTCAAACTTGCAAATACGAAAGGGGAAGCTGCCGCCGAATATTACGCAAAGATGACAAGCGTTTACGTTAGCGAAGCAATGGATAAAATAAACGTTTACGGTAAAAACGCGGTTTCGGCTTTTGCCGAAGGAGACGAGCTGAAGATATTGCTTCTCGGCTTGAAACGCTTTACAAAATTTGCCCCGATTAATACGGTTAAACTTCGCCGTGAAGTTGCGGACAAACTAATTGAAGAAAACAAATATTGTTTCTAATATTATCTTAATTATTAAGCGCTTCGGGATTAATATATTTCGGAGCGCTATTTTTTTATCAAGACGGGATTTATTATGAACTCTGCGAACAAAAATTACACAAAGCCGATGCTTAAGGAAAACGCGCTTGCCGATAAAATAATTGTGGTAACCGGCGGCGGAACAGGATTGGGAAAAGCGATGTCAGCTTATTTTTCCGAGTTGAGGGCGAAAGTTGCAATAGCGAGCAGAAAGCTCGAAACGCTTGAAAAGACGGCGGAGGAAATATCCGGCAAAACCGGAAATGAAGTTCTTCCCGTTCGGTGCGACGTTACAAACTACGATGATGTGGAAAAGATGTTCTCGGCGGTTAAAGAAAAATTCGGGAGCGCAAACGTTTTGGTAAATAATGCGGCGGGCAATTTCATCAGTCCGACCGAGCGGCTAAGCCACCGCGCGTTTGATAAAATTGTCGATATTGTTCTGCGCGGTTCGTACAACGCTACTCTCGCATTCGGAAAAGAGAAAATCGCCGAAAAAATTTCCGGTTCGATTCTTAACATTGTTACAACTTACGCTTGGACAGGTTCGGCGTTTGTTGTTCCTTCGGCTGTAAGTAAAGCCGGCGTGCTTGCGATGACGCGTTCTCTGGCGGTTGAATGGGCAAAGTACGGAATCCGTTCCAATGCTATAGCCCCGGGGCCGTTTCCTACAAAAGGAGCGTGGGAAAGATTGGTGACGAAAGAGTATCAGGATAAGTTTGATTTTGCCAAAAAGGTTCCTCTCCGGAGAGTGGGAGAGCATCAGGAACTGGCAAATCTTGCGGCTTATCTTGTATCCGATTTCTCGGCTTACATTAACGGCGAGGTTATTACAATCGACGGAGGAGAATGGCTGCAGGGCGCGGGACAATTTAATATTCTGCAAATGATTCCGCCGGAAATGTGGGACAGCATCGAACGGCAGATTAGAAGCTTGAAAAAGAAAGAGTAGAATTTTTCTCGTAGAAATTTATTATTAGAAGGATTTTGCATAACCCCCGTAATGTGTCATTCTGCTCCCGACTTGGCGGACTCAATATGACAAATTTAGTTATGTAAAGGTCTCTATTGGAATTAATAATTTGATTTTAATCTTGTTAAAAAAAATATTTTTTTTTAGAAATTATTTATATTACAAAATAAAATTGAATTGAATGCTAAAGCAGAGAGCGCTCCTATGGAATTTTTTATAAAAATATCGTTTTTTTTACTTTTCTTCTTTTCTTCGGTTTTTGCATCCGCTCAAAAAGATTCGTCCAAGATAAAAGAGGTTGATAACTTTGTAACAAAAGAAGGGGAATTTTTTTCATCCGATATTGATTCGACCGCTTATTACGGATTAAAAGCTTTTCATGAAGCCGAGAGTATTAATTATACCGATGGAATCGTTAATTCGTTGTACGGATTAATATGGACATTTGCACAAAAGGGTAAAATTGACTCATCGAAAAAATATTTTGATATTGCCGAAAAAATTGCAATTCGATATAATAAAATTAAAGAATTAGTCAATTTATATAATATAATCGGTATCACCTACGATAACATTAAAGAATATGACAAAGCCTTTTTTTATTATAAAAAGTCGCTGGAGTATGCGGAAAAATCGGGTTTCAACGCGGGATTAATAAATGCGTATATCAATCTTGCCGGGGTCTATTTTTCCGTGCATAATTATGAAAAAGAGACCGAGTTTTACTTAAAAGCTCTTGAGCTTGCCAAACAAGATAAGGATTCGGTCTCGATAGGCTATATCTATAATAATCTTGCAGAAGATTATAGTGTCGCACGTAATTATTCAAAGGCGGGTAAATACTACCTTGAAGCCGAAAAGATGTTGAAGAACGCCGATGATTTATATGCTTACAGCTATGTGTTAACCAATATTGCAGATAATTATCTCAAATCGGGGAAATATGATTTGGCTTTGAAGTATATCAATAAATCGATAAAACAAAGCGGAAAAAAGCTGAGTATGGATTTTTATTTCGGCGAAACTTTGGTTAAAGCCGAGATTCTTCAAAATATTAAAAAGTATAAAGAATCCGAGAAATTATTAAAGAGGCTTCGCAAGTTAATCTCCGATAATATTGAAAAAAATTTGTTAGCGAGATTAAACTATTTGTTGGCATATAATTTTTTTAAGCAAAACAGGTTTATTAAATCGCGGGAGTTGCTTAATAATGTTTTGAGTTTCCCGACCATCGATAAAACATTGCCGTGGCTTGTGAAAGCATCAAGATTATTGGGAGAGATTTTTGTTAAAGAAGGCGATTATAAAACAGCTCTTATTTTTTTTGATAAATATAAGACTTTTAGCGATTCCCTGAATTCCTTAATCGCAGAAAAAAGTAGAATTGATTTTGATAATCAGCAGAAACTGCATCTCGCCGAAGCGGAAGTTAATTCTCTTCAGAAGGATAGAAAAATTTATCAGCTGGAGCTAAAAAGGAAAAACCAACTTCAAGTATTTTTGTTTGTAGGCGGAGGGCTAGTCATCTTGATATTGCTGCTTGTTCTTTATTACACAAAAAAAATTCGTGCAAAAAACAAGGAACTTGAAAGACTGAACAAAACCAAAGAACAGATGTTAAAGATTTTTTCGCACGATTTGAAGAATTCGCTCGGAGCAATTATTAGCTTTTCATCCCTACTAGTAAATGAGTTGGATGAATTAGAGCCGGATGAAATTAAATTCACGGCTAATGAGATAAACTTTTCCGCGAACGCTTCCAACGTTTTGATGACGAATTTGCTGAATTGGATACTTGTTTCAAATGACGAACTTCCTTTTACAACTGAAAGAGAGAATTTGTGTGAAATCGTTACTGAGGTTGCAGGCAGGATAAAGCCGTTATTGAAAGGGAAAAATTTAACGCTGGACGTCCATTGCGAAAAGGAAATTTTTGTTTTGGCGGATAAGAACTCGGTTGAATTGATTATTCGGAATTTGCTTTCGAATGCAATTAAGTTTAGTCCTGAAAAGGGTGAGATAAAAATATCGGTATTAGTTAACGATAAAAAAGCAAAAGTAACAGTTAAGGATTCCGGCGTCGGAATGACATCGGAGCAGCTGGAAAAAATTATGAAAACCGAAAGTCATGATAGCTCCGTTGGAACAAATAAGGAAAAAGGTACCGGACTCGGATTAAACTTGGTGAAAACTTTTGTGGCGAAAAACAACGGCGAATTTAACGTAACCAGCAAACTCGGCAAAGGAAGCGAGTTTTCCTTTACGCTACCGATAGCGGAAAAATAAAGCAGTAAATAGGGAGGATACTTTGGAAGAAAAAGAGGGATTTCTGGTTCTCGTTGTAAGTTCGGAAAAGACTTGGGGCAACATCTTTAAATGGAAATTAGCCGAAAACCTTAAAGGAAACAGAGGAGAATTTGCTCTTGCCGTAACGATGAACGGTTACTCTTGCGAAGGAGTTTCGGCGATAAAGGAGTTTGAACCCGACTACTTTTTTCTTCGTCCCAATCTTGGTTTTGACGCCGCCTCCATCTCTTATTCGATTAACATACTTCCGCTTTACCGCCGTACCATCATTTTGCACGACGACCATTGGTTCGACGAAAAAAACTGGTTCAAGAAAATTCAAAGATTAATTTCGGAAAATCCTGATGTTGACGTTTGGGGAAACGTATTGTACGGAGAGAAACGACCTCTCTTTGATAAATATGCCGCAGAGCTTGGATTAGAGACGTTGGCTGAAGTTAAATCAACTAAGTTCCTTCATGGGATGTCGGGGGTTTTTGATAAAAAAGTTATTCGAAAATTTAAGGAAATTAATCTTCCTTATAAGAACAGCGCGGAGAAGGAAGACGCCAATTTAGGGGAAAGATTGTTCTCGGCTATTCTGTTCTCGGAAGGATTTGAATTCCGAGATTTTCCCGAAGGAAAATATTCATTTCTTATGCACAATGAGAGAAACGAAACTAATTCACTTATCTCCACAGCTAATGAATATTTGTTTTTAGGGAAGTACGAAGAGGCAAAGGAACTTTTTTATAAATACTGGGAGGAAATCAAAAAGATTAATTTTTTTGATGATTTGGGGCTGCTCTTTTATCATTTATCGATAGTTCATTCCGCTCTTAACGAAAAAGAAAAGGCGCGTCTTTTTTATCTTAACGCAAAAAAGATTATTCCCGGAGTTCCGCTGCCGATTGGAATGAAAGATTTTTTTGAGGAAGATAGTAACCGGTAATTCCTCATTCAGAATAAGAATCACTTCGGCTCAACCCAGTCGCCGTTATCTTTAATCAGTTTAATCAGTTCGTCAACCGCTGTTTCGGCGGGAATATTTTTCAAAACTACACGCTGTCCTTTGTAAAGAGTAATTTTTCCGGGACCCGAACCGACATACCCGTAATCGGCGTCAGCCATTTCACCGGGACCGTTTACAATGCAGCCCATAATTCCAATCTTAACGCCTTTCAGATGGGATGTTCTATCTCTGATTTTTCCCGTTACTTCCACTAAATCGAAGAGAGTTCTACCGCACGAAGGACATGAAATATATTCGGTTTTTGAAATTCTAACGCGTGAAGCCTGAAGTATTCCGAACAAAACCCGGTTTATGTAGTCGGCTGAAATTTCATCATTACCGGAACTTGCCCAAACGCCATCTCCGTAACCGTCCAACAAAAGCGCTCCGAAATCAATCGAAGAATAAATTAAAAATTTCTCTTTCGGCAAGGATGAATAATTGCGGTAGAGAATAACGGGATTTTTTATATTTAATCGTTCCAGCTCAAAAAACGCACGTCGCATATCCAACACAAAATTCTCGCGCGGAGATGACAGCTTAAATATTACATTTTTGGCGCCCGCTATTTTCAAAAAACTACCGGAATAAATATCATCGGTGGAAAGCTCGACCAATGTAACATCGGGAAATTCTTCGGTATCTGTTTCGGAAAATTTTACCAACGGAATTACATTCGCATCGTTAATTTTTCTCTTGGAAATAACTTTCAGCTCCGAAGGAATTTCACATTCTATTTCCGCGTCGTCAATAAAAACAGCATCCGCAGCAATGTCAGTCTTTGCGAATCTATTTAATATTTTATTAAAACCATATCCGATTTCTTCAAAATCTTTTAGCGTAATTTTATCTTTCCCTGAAAAATCCGCAATAACAAGTGGTGGAAATGTCCCTCCGAATTGAGAAAGGGCGAACGTTTTTCTTTTTGAATAGTTAAAAGGATTTTTTACGGGAAAATCAATCTCGGGAATACCTTCGTCCGACTTTCGGTTTGAATATCGTTCGGCTATCATCCTCGCTACGGGAAGTTCATTTTCAGGCGGCTCGGTAAGAGAAACCCTGATTGTATCTCCGATTCCCTCCTCAAGCAAAGCTCCAATCCCAACTGCGGACTTAATTCTGCCGTCCATTCCATCTCCCGCTTCAGTTACGCCGAGATGAACCGGATAGTCCCACCCTTCCTCAAGCATTCTCTTCATCAGAAGTCTGTAGGCGGCAACCATAACCCTTGTGTTGCTCGCTTTCATCGAAAGAACAATGTCGTGGAAATTTAACTCACGGCAAACATTAATAAACTCAGCCGCCGATTCCACCATTCCCTCGGGAGTATCACCGTAATGCGTTACAATCCTCTCCGAGAGCGAACCGTGGTTTGTCCCTATCCGCATTGCGGTTCCGTGTTCTTTGCAGATTTCAACCAATGGAGAGAAGCGTTTGGCTATTTTTTCAATCTCAAGTTTATATTCATCTTCCGAATATTCCGTTTTTCCCGTATTTTTCTTGTCTATATAATTCCCCGGATTTACTCTCACTTTCTCAACAATTCGCGCGGCAATTTCGGCGGCATTCGGAGTAAAGTGAATATCGGCGATAAGAGGAACATTTACGCCGCGCTTCCGCAGTCCGGATTTTATATCGGCAAGATTTTCAGCATCCTTTACCGACGGCGCCGTGATGCGAACATATTCGGAGCCGGCATTAACCATACTGATTGTCTGCGCAACGGTTGCTTCGGTATCCATCGTGTCGGTGGTTGTCATCGATTGAATCCTAATCGGATTTTCTCCGCCGAGCGGGACGTTGCCAATATTAACTACTCTGGTAGGGAACCGTTTATATTGCGTTAAACTAATGCTGTATTTATTCTTATTCATTTTATATCCTTTTTGAAAAATAAACCCGCCTCACTCCGCCTCAACAACAATTCATCAACTTTTTACTTTGTACTTTATCCTTTTTACTTGTAATCATCCTAATCGTATCATCAATTGAACCATCGTTTCTTACGGAATAAATATTTCCCGAAACAACAATATCCGAATCGACGGGTGTGAAGCCTGTTTTAACAAACAGAGGCTTACATATTTCGGAAGATGCGATTTTCCCTTTCAGCGAAGTTGATTTAGCCAAAAGAACCGAACCGCTTTTGATTGTCAAAATAATTTTTTCATTTGAAACGAATTTCTTAATTAACGTTTCAAGAATTGAATTATGATTTGAGTTTTCCGCCTTCTCGTTGCCAAGAATAATCAGTCCGTCAAAGTTCAGAGGGTTTACATTAAAATAATTTACATCCGGTTGAATTTTTAATCCGCCGGAACCGGTTGCAATGTTATTGCTGTCCGAGACAATAAAGAGGTTCAATCCGTGCCGATTCAGCGATTTTCTGACGGTTAAAAACGCCGTCCGGTCAAAATTATTGTTCGGTATATAAAGTAAAATATTTTTCAATCTATCATCATTCTGGAAAATTTTAAGAACAAAATATACTTAAAACAAATTGGTTTTCGAAATTCGGAAATAGATCAACCTTGTATGTTAAAAGAGAAGAAAAAATATAATAAACCCGAAATTGTCATTAGACCAAAAATTTCTAATGACTGCCATTAGGAAAAAGTTGACTTAAGTTATTAAAGAACAACAGGTTAACTAACTGTCAAGCTGTTAATTTTAGACAAAAAACCATGTAAGAAAATCTTATTCGTTCTATTTGTAGCACAGTCCGCCACGGCGGACTATGGATGCAATTTATCATTATGCTGTTTTTTCGAAGATTGCAAGCGATCTACGTCACAAAAAATAGTATTTTTCGTAAAAATTTTAGATTAGAAAAAATTCTAATGACAATTTTGGGATAAATTTCTTCGGTTTCTCTGTAATTTAATCGAGAAAAATTTCTTATCCGCATAAAAAATTAGAATTGCTTAAATTTTCATTATGAGATTCTTCGTCTCGTCTATCGACTCCACTCAGAATGACAAGCGATGCATGTTAACCGAATAATCCCTTGCGCCCTTTCTCACCTCTCCCCTCTAACCTCTAACATTTCACGTCTTACGTCTTACGTCTTCCGTCTCGCGTCTTACGTTTCACGTCTCGCGTTTCAACGTAAATAAACCCTCGGGACGCGCGTATTAATGTTTGTTAAAATTTCATACGGAACAGTACCCGCCCATTCCGCCAAATCGGCAACCGAAATTTCCTCTTTTCCCTGTCGCCCTATCAACACAACCTCGTCGTTGTTGAAAGCGGAATCACCCTCGATATTGACGACAATCTGATCCATGGAAATCCGCCCGATTACCGGATATTTTTTCCCGTTAAGCAATACTTCGGCTTTGCCTGTCATACTGCGGAAATAACCGTCGCCGTATCCAACGGGAATTGTAACCGCCCTGATTTGTTTGTCGCTTTTCCAAATCATTCCGTATCCGACCGGATGATTCGGTTTAATCACTTTGAAATAGACTACGCGCGATTTCCACGTCAGTGCTGGAGTTACCGGAACCGTCCGCTTAACTTCGGCGGAAGGATAAACTCCAAAGAGCAGAATTCCCGGGCGCACCAAATCAAAATCCGCTTCGGGCAGTTGCAAAATTCCGCCCGAGTTTGAAATATGTTTAAGCGGAATTTCAAAGCCGGATTTCCGCGCAAAATTAAGCGCGTCGTTAAATCTTTCGAGCTGCAGATACGTGTGTGTTAAATCGGAGCTTGCAGAATCGGCAAAGTGAGAAAAAACTCCTTCCACAATAATATTTTTATAACCGAAAGCTTTTTCAATAAACTTATTTGCGTTGTAATAATGAACGCCGATTCTTTCCATTCCCGTGTCGATTTTAAGATGAACTTTTGCCTTAGCTTTCAAATTTTCGGCGGCTTCGTCAATAAGATTCAGTTTCTCTATTGAAGAAGCCGTAAGAGTTAAATCGTTTTCGATAAAAAGAGGAATTTGATTGCCCAAGATTCCGCCGAGGACAAGAATCGGCATTTTAACCCCAGATTCTCTTAGTAAAATTCCCTCCTCCAAAAAAGCAACGCCGAGATAATCCGCGCCGAGATTTTCCATATATTGCGCGACTTTTACCAAGCCGTGTCCGTAAGCGTTGGCTTTTAAAATCGGCATAATTTTACTCTTTCCCGCGCGTTTTTTTATTGCGTCGAAATTCGACGACAAAGCGGACAAGTTTACTTCAATATATGTAGGGCGAAGCGCGTTCGCGCTGATTTGCGGATAATTTTCAGCCGAGAGCTTTTGATTATCCATTGCTTATCTTCTCAGCTTCCAAGTTGAAGGGAAGAAGAAAACAACCAGTCCGTAAATTTCGAGACGACCGAGCAGCATAACGAAACCGAGCAGATATTTTCCCATTGCGGGAATCATCGAATAGTTATCGAGCGAGCCGACGGACGAAAGCCCGGGACCTACATTTCCCATTGCGGCGGCGGAACCGGAGAAGGCGGATAGTCCGTCAACTCCCATAAGCGTAAGGAGCATTGTGGAAACAAAGACAAAAAAGATATAAATTACAATATAGAGAATCGCGAGCGAAACGGAATTTTCGTCTAATTTTTTATTATCAACAACAAGGGGAATTACGGCATTCGGATAACGCACCTGTTTAATTCTGCGGGCAAGCGCTTTGAAGAAAATCACAACTCTGTCGGTTTTTATTCCGCCGGAAGTTGAGCCGGCCATCGCGCACTGAAGCGTGAAGAAAATTATTATCAACTGCGAAAACCAGGGCCAGACGGATGAATCGGCCGAAGCAAAACCCGTTGAAGTTCCTACGGATAAAATTTGGAATGAGGAAAACCGCAACGAAGCCCAAATTGTCGGATAAGTTCCGTTAAAGTACAAGTTTAAAGACGCAAGAATTATAGCTACAAAATTAGCTCCGAGGTAATATTTTAATACCGATGAAGTTTTAACATCAGTTATTCGTCCGACCAATGCGGAAAAGAGAAGAGCGAAATTGATTCCGGATAATATCATAAATACCATTATCGTAACTTCAATCGATACGCTGTGAAACGCCGCCACGCTTAAGTTTTTATCGGAAAATCCGCCCGTCGCGACCGTGGCAAAGGCATGCGTAACAGCGTCAAAAAGATTCATTCCGAATATCATCAGAAAAATTGTTTCGAGAACCGTAATGCCGACATAAATATAAAGAATAATATGAACCGCCTCCGCAGTGCGGACTTTGAATTGCTTAAGCGTCGAAGCCGACATCTCGGAACGGGAAAGAACAACTCCCACAAATCCCGTAGAAGGCAAAACGGCAAGAACGAAAACGATAATTCCAATTCCTCCCATCCAGTGGGTCGAGGCGCGCCAGAAAAGAATTCCCTGCGGAAGTCCTTCGATATTGTTTAATATTGTTGCGCCTGTTGTAGTGTAGCCGGAAACGCTTTCAAACCAGGCGTTCGGAATGGAAAACTCACCACCGTAAAGAATAAAAGGCAACATTCCGATAAGGCAGGAAAGGAGCCAGCTGCCTACAACAATCAGCATTCCTTCGTTATTCGTTATCTCGTCGGGTCGCGGAACAAATATCAGCGGAAACAAGCCGAAGAGCAGCACAATCAAAAAGCTGAAAGTCAGCGGAAACAATCCGGCGTCGTGGTTAAAAAATGAAATCGTCGCTGAAATCAGCAGAAAGGTTGCGTTAAAAAGGAATATCATTCCGATATATCTGAGAATTACCTGTATTCTAATCATAATCTACTCTTTGGGAGGAACGCGCGTTGATAAAATCCTGATACTTTCCGACAGCTCCGCTATCTCATCCTGGGATTCCAAATCATATTCGTATGGGATTCCTTTTTCGGTAAAGTCGTCAACTTTCTTCCTTATTGTAATTATCGGGGTAACAATATAATGATTAACGAAAAAGCTGAACAAAAGCGCAAAAAGAATAGCAGCGGACATTGCAACCAAACCCGGCGTTATCGATTTATTTTCGCTTTCCCCGATTTTTGTCTTCAGATTCTCCATCTTTTTAACATATAAAAACTGCAACTCTTTTATGTTACTTTCAACTTTTTTTACCGATGAATAAAGACGACTGACAAAAAGAGATATTTTCCCTTTTGCCGAGTATTCGGGAAATGTTTTTTTTACGGCAACCATCTTGGAGTATGAAGCAAAAATATTTTTTATGATTTCTTTTCCCTTTTTGTCCTTTTCAACATTCGCTAACTGATTAAGAGTTGCAGTAAAAAGGGAATCCGATTTAACGAGGAGAGCTTCTCCCTCTTTGTTTTTGCCGGTTGAAAGAAGAATTCCGGCTTCGTAGTTTTTTTTCAAGGATTCGTAAATATGTAGAGAGGAAAGGTTTTTCTGAAGATTGTTGTTCAGCAGTTCTTCAAGAAAATTCTGAGCGCTTTTTACCTGAACTATAGACCAAGCGCCGGCGATAAAAAGCATTATCGCTATAATAAAGAATCCGAATGTTATCTTTAACTTTAACCGCATCTTTTACCTACATAAATTTTAATATCATTTCCAAAAATAAAAGATTTTAATAAATAAGGGATAATTTTAAAGTAACCTTTGGAAAACATAGAATTGCCCTATCGCAGCCGACAACCAAGTGAATGGGGGAAAAGGTTCAGAGGTTTTTCGTTTTGGAAAATTAAGCCAGTCATCATAAATCATAATAAAATCTGCGTAATCAGCGTCCCATTTATCAGCCATAAATACGCGAACAATTCAGATAGTTTGCCACTTACTCCGCTAAGGCGAAGGTGGAAGCCGTCCGAAATATCTTTAAATTTGGTATATTTATCAGTTTGGAGATTCTTCCGCCGCGGCGGATTCCGCTCCGCTCCATTCAGAATGACAAAAAATAGG
>JALWEC010000020.1 GCA_027036655.1 Melioribacteraceae bacterium | reverse complement strand
TTTGAATATTCAGCAAATACGTGTTTTCCGGTGAGATTACTTCGTCAGTCGCAAGCTCCTTCCTCGTAATGACGCTATAATCTAAATAAAAGAAGGCTTTGCCTAACCCCGTAATATGTCATTCTGAATGGAGCGAAGCGAAATGAAGAATCTCAAAACCGGTAATTATACCGAATTTAGGGATATTTCGGACGACTTACATCTTCGCTGTGGCGAACTCCGGAATATTCTACCGCAGCAGTTAAACCGTTTTTGAACATTCAGCAAATACGTGTTTTCCGGTGAGATTACTTCGTCAGTCGCAAGCTCCTTCCTCGTAATGACGCTAAAAAAACTGTCCACCTCAGGCGGATTGCGAGCGAAACGAAGTGAAGCGTGGCAATCTCACTATGATTCAACCTTTGCAGTTAAACCGTAATTTAACATTTGGCAACAGTGAGGTTATTATTGATCCTGTCTTTTCGGACTCAACATAAGAATATTTGGTTTTGTAATAATTCCTAATAAACTGCAATATACTGTCCGTAAAAAATTGCCGCAGCGGTTAGAATAAATCCGGCAAAAGAGATAAAGTTATTCTTAAAAATCTTTTTCATTCCGATAAAAAGAAGCGCTAAGCTCCACACCAACATTATGCCGTGAATCGAAAGAAGCAAATAAGCGGGGAAAGATTTAATCACCCAAGGATAGGGATGAAACGTAAACCAGTACTCGCCGAAAAGTCCCACTTCAATAGGAAAGAGAAAAAATGAAGTTAAAATAATAGGGACAAAAGCAAAAATCGAAACCGCCGCAATATCTTTGAATCTTGCTTTATATCCGAGCGGGTAAAATATAAATTTAACGAACAGGGACACGAATAAAATCGTAATTGTGTAATTGACTATCGCCGTTTTAAATATTTTGAGAAATCCTCCGATCCCCGATGACTCGTTTCTCAGAAAATTAAACGTTGCAAAATCATAAAAAGCAAGAGTAAGAACAAAAGCAAAAGCAATAAGAAATATTCCCGATTTTCTTTTGGAATAAATAATCTTTGTCATGGTTTTAACGGGCGAGTCGAACAAGTTAAGAATGGTTTTCCAAATGTTGAGGTTGTTTATTCTGTTTCTGATAAAAGCTCCGCATTCGGGACAAGTATCATCATAAGCGGGAATTCTATTTTTACACGAATCGCAAACAATGCTATTTTTCGGCGTGATTTTCAAAATCTGTATCTTAGACTTATTTCCTGAACGCCGGTATTCGGGTTTGTGTATGTGGAAAAATCAAAGAGATGCGCGTCAACGTAAGCGTCAACAATATTCAGCAAATATGTGATGAATAAAAAAACGCCGTTTAAATCCCTTTGGTCGCGATAAAACTCGCGCAATTCGTAATAGCCGTTTTCTCCGGTTCGCGAATAAAGATCGGCGTTGCTTTTGTATAGATTATTATTCCAAATCCAGTAATAAATAAATCCGGCGGAGGCTCCCCAAATAATCGGAATTTTCCAGTAAGCTTTGTTGTAGAATTGTCCCCAGCCCGGTATTATTGCGCTTCGGAGCATTGCGCCGGTCGGGGATTTGGAAGGAGAATAAATTTGGGATTGCCGCGCGCCGAGAGTGTCGATTTTCGACTGAGCGTTCAGACTTGTAAAAGCAAAAAAAATTACGAGTAAAAACAGAGAAAGTTGAAATCCGTTTTTCATCTAACGCAATCTAATTATATTGTTCAATAATTTCAAAAAGCTCGAAAAGCCGTTCAAGTTCGTCATTGGAATAAAACTCAATTGTGATATTGCCCGAACCGTCCTTTTTCTGCTTACAGGAAACTTTTGTCGCAAATATTGCCCGCAGTTTCGATTCCACATCGCGGCGCGATAAATCATCCACGTACTCTTTATCGCTTCTCGGGGATGAACTTCCGCCGGGTTTTTTAGCGGGATTATTCAATTCCTTTACGATTTTTTCCACTTTGCGAACGGAGAGCTGTTTGGAAATAATCTCATCGAGCAGCTGAAGTTTTAAGTTATCCGATTCCAAGTTAATCAGCGCGCGCGCATGTCCGCTTGATAATTTCCCTTCGGCAAGAGAATCTTTGATTTTTGCGGGGAGTTTAAGTAAACGAAGCGAGTTTGTGATTGTCGTTCTGTTTTTCCCAACTCTTTTAGCGATTTCTTCCTGCGTTAATTTACATTCGTTTATTAACCTGTTGTACGATTCCGCAATTTCAATCGGGTTCAAATCTTCGCGCTGTATGTTCTCAATAAGGGCGAGCGCAATCATGTTCTCCGGAGTGTCAACTTTAATTATATATGCGGGAATCTCCCTGTAGCCGATATCGGAAAAAGCTCTTAATCGGCGTTCTCCGGATATTAATTCGTAAGTTCCTTTCTCGGTTCGCCGGACAGTTATCGGCTGAATTAATCCGTTTTCAAGAATCGATTTTTTCAGTTCGTCGAGAGCTTCGGAATTAAATTCTCTTCTCGGTTGGTAAGGATTGGGAACAACTTTCTCAACCGGCACTTTAACGAGTATGTCATTTTCTTTTCCGTTATCCGGCTGCAGTTCTCCCGAGTTAACCGCAAGAGGTTCGCTGACCGATTCCCTTACTTTCGGATTAATCAGCGCGTCCAAACCTTTTCCCAATCCGCTTTTAATTTTGTTCATTCTCCCTTTCCTTAAAATTTTCATCCGAAAGTAATTCCGCCGCCAAAGCCATATAGTTTTTTGCTCCGGTTGATGTTGCATCGTAAAGAATTACAGGTTTCTCAAAACTCGGCGATTCGGAAATTCGCACGTTTCTGTGAATTATGGTTTTAAATACGCGATTGCCGAAATACTTTTTAACTTCCTCAACCACTTGGTTCGACAGCTTCAAACGCTGATCGTACATCGTTAAAAGAACGCCTTCGATAAATAAATTTCTGTTGAAATTTTTCTTAACGATATTAATTGTATTTAACAGCTGCCCCAATCCTTCCAATGCGAAGTATTCGCACTGAACGGGAACAATAACCGCGTCGGAAGCCGTAAGAGCGTTCAAAGTTAAAAGCCCGAGGGAAGGAGGGCAATCGATAAAAACGTAATCGTAATTATCTTTTACATTATCAATAAAGTCTTTGAGTAAATACTCGCGGTTTTCAATGCTCACCAGTTCGACTTCCGCGCCTACAAGATTTATACTGGCGGGAACAATGTCGAGATACGGCATGTAGGTGGACTGGATAGCGTCCTTATACTCAATCTCGCCGCTGATAGCTTCGTAAACGGATTTATCCGCACCGCCGACGCCAAGTCCGGAAGATGAATTAGCCTGCGGGTCAATATCAATCAGTAGTGTTTTTCTTTCGAGCGCCGCAATCGAGGCGGAAAGATTTATGGAGGTAGTCGTTTTACCGACTCCTCCTTTTTGATTTGTAATTGCAATAACTTTTGACATAAATTATAATTCTATTTCTTCGCCGTATTCTAAAATTCGAGAATTAAATCCCTTTGCTTCAACTTTTTCTTTAAACTCTTTCGGGTCTGCGTTGATTAAAGGGAATGTGTTGTAGTGAATGGGGATAGCGACTTTCGGCTTAACAAATTCAACCGCTCTTACTGCGTCGTCAATACCCATTGTAAAATTATCTCCGATTGGAACGAGAAAGTAGTCGATATCATTTAACTCGCCGATAAGTTTCATGTCGAGGAATAGTCCCGTGTCGCCAGCGTGATAAATTGTCTTTCCGTCGATTGTTAAAATAACGCCTGCCGGTTCGCCTGCGTAATGTCCGTCGGGAGTAATGGAACCGTGATGCGCAATTGTAAATTTGACTTTTCCGAAATCGAAATTCCAGCTTCCGCCGATATGCATGTTGTGCGCCTTGTAACCTTTCGAGGCAATGTAATCGGCTAACTCATTAACCGAAATAAACAGAGGCGAAGTTTTATCCGCAATCTTAAATGAATCTCCGAGGTGATCGCCGTGAGCGTGAGTAAGCACAATGTAATCGGCGGTTACTTCGTCGGACTTCACGGGCGAAGTCGGATTCTGATCCAAAAAAGGATCGATTAAAATACATTTGTTGTCCTCGGTTGTAATCTGAAAAGCCGAATGTGAAAAATATCTTAGCTTCATAACCATTCTCCTTTTACTTTTGTAAAATCTTATTCCCAATTATATGAATAAGACTTTAATAAATCCAATGATTGCTTGAATTGATTTCATTTTACTTTCGTTATCATTGTAAATAGTCGGAATTTCAACAAAACCGAATTCCATTTTGTTTCTTGCGGCGTAAACAAGCATTTCGCTTTCGGCTTCAAACCCGTTGAATGCGGGTAAAATTTTTTCAATTCGCTCGAGTTTGTATAATCTGAACCCGGATTGGCTGTCAAGAATTTTTTTACCGGTTTTAATCGACAATAATTTTGAAGTTAAAAAGTTGCTCGCGATTCTCGGCAGCGGCATAGCTTTGGTTGTTCCGAGTCTGTTCCCGATAACAATATCGTAATTACCTTTTTCCGCTTCGACGAGGAATTTGGGAATCGAACCGGGGTCGTGTTGTAAGTCGGCGTCGAGCGTTACGGCAAAATCAAACTCGGACTTTTTTGCGAATGACAAGCCCGTCGCGAGAGCGGCGCCTTTTCCAAGATTTTTTTCATGACTGACGATTTTTACATTGTCGATTTTTTCAACAAGACTTATCGATTCGTCTGTTGAGCCGTCATCAACAACAATAACGGTTTCAATAAACTTTTTGGTTTGGATTACCGTTTCACGGAGTTTATTGTTTTCGTTAAAAGTCGGAATAACCGCGCAGATTTTCGGGCTACTTCCAGAATTGTTCAAAAATGCCCCGGACATTTGTCTGTTGCTTTAAGTTTAGTTTTTCGTTCAGTAAGTTCTTCAGCGATTCTTTGGAAAGTCCGCTGGTAAGCTCTCCGTTTTCCGCGATTGAGATACTACCGGTTTCCTCTGAAACAATCAAACTCAGAACGTCGGACTGCTCCGAAATCCCAAGTCCGGCTTTGTGGCGCATCCCGAGTGAGATCCCGTTAATTTCATTTCTATTGGAAAGAGGAAGCGTACATCTTGCGGCTTTAATAATATTATTTTTAACCACAACCGCTCCGTCGTGCAGAGGGGAACGGGGGAAAAATATATTGCGCAATAAATCTTTGCTCAGTTTTGCGTCAATGATTACGCCGGTATCGATAATTGCTTTTATTTCAGCCGAGCGTTCAATTACAATCAAAGCTCCGTGCTGGTGCTGCGACATCTCAAAAACGGCGTCTGTTAATTCTTCCGCTACGTCAATATCAATCTCATATTTGTTCGAGCTGAAAAATCGTAAGAGTCTCGATTTACTGAGCATCATCAAAAACCGCCTGAGTTCGGGCTGGAATAAAACGACAAAAACCAAAACCCAAACATCCGTTATCAATTTAAGGATATAGGTTAAGGTTCTCATTCCGGTAAGCTGGGCGATTAACGAAAGAGCAAGCAACGCCATCAAACCGAGAAGAATCTGTGCCGCAACCGTTCCGCGAATCAGTTTATAAATTTGATAAGTCAGAAACGACACTATTGTTATGTCGATTAAATCGACAACCGTGAACGATATAAATCCTATTTTGAATAATTCGAGCATGTTATTCCGATAGTCCCGGTTCTTTTACAAACTCGATAATTCTTTTCATTTCAAATGCGGCACTTACGTCATGCGTTCGGATTATTGAAGCGCCGTTCATTACTGAAACTGTTTCCGCGACCGTTGTCGCGTTGCCCCGTT
>JALWEC010000019.1 GCA_027036655.1 Melioribacteraceae bacterium | reverse complement strand
TCTTCATTCCGCTCCGTTCCATTCAGAATGACATTTTACGGGGTTATGCAAAGCCTTCTTTTAATGATTTGATTAATTTTCCAAAACGCAAAACCTTTGAACCTTTTCTCGCTTTTCCCTTGGTTGTTGGCTACGCTAGGGCGATTCTATGTTTTGCAAAGATCTCTTTAAATAAAAAAATCCCGCCTCAATTTTTGTCTTTCTTTTTGTCTTTCTTTTTGTCGCAAGTATCGGGTTCCAAACATTTGGCATAGATATTAAAAACATATCCCGAAGGTTCCATGTTAAATTTCTTGGCGACTTTTTCCACAATCTTTTGAATCTCAGGTTCGGAGAATTCCCAAATTTTTCCGCATCCCTCGCAGATAATATGGTCGTGCTGCCGTCTGTCAAAATTAACTTCGTAGCGAGTCGTTGACTGGTTAAAAATCCTTTGGGAAAGCAAATCGCATTTAACGAGAAGCTCCAAAGTATTGTAAACCGTAGCCCGCGAAACTTTTGAGCCGGCGTTTTTCATCATTAGGAACAAATCATCCGCAGTAAAATGATTTTTCATGTCAAGGGCGGTATCAAGCACTTCAAACCTTTGCGGAGTAATTCTATATCCTTTTTTCAGAAATGTAAGGAAAACTTCGTGAGCTTTATTTTTATCCATTTTTAACTTTTTGATTGTGATATACTAACATAAAAATTTTTTTGGAATATTTCACTATTTAGATTAAATTTAGATAAGCAAATTTTGAGATTAAGTTTTTAACTTCGTGAAAACGAAAAAGTATGAGATGAAAATGAGAACAGCAAGTCAGTTACACAACGGAGAAACTTCTGAAATAGTCGGAGTAGATTTAGATCATCCTTCCGCAAAAAGACTAATAGAATTAGGATTCACGCCGGGGCAAAACATAGAGTTAATCGGGAAATCGATTTTTAACGATCCCGTGGCTTTTTCAATAAGGGGAACAGTTGTAGCGGTTCGTAAAAGCGAAGCTTCCTGCATTAAGGTACGGTAGTTTTTTATGAACGTTATTTCTCTTGTAGGTCCTCCCAACGCCGGGAAGACCACTCTCTTCAATTATTTAAGCGGACAAAACTTAAAAACCGTAAACTATCCCGGCGCAACCGTTGAATATAATTCTGCAAAGTTGCAGAAAAAATTCGGCATAGACGCGCAGTTAATCGACACCCCCGGAATCGTAAGTTTGATTCCGGCGTCCTTGGACGAAGTCGTAACCGTTCAAGGTATTTATAACAATCCCGAATACGGAGTTCCCGAACTCATTATCGTAACGGTTGATTCGAGCCAGCTTTCAAGACATCTTCTTTTGGTGGAAGAATTACTGGAATCGAAGTTCAGAATAGTTGTAGCATTAACAATGATAGATATTCTCGAACGAAAAGGATTTACGGTTGATTGCGAAAAACTCTCAGAAAAACTCGGCGGAGTTCCCGTAGTAAAAGTCGATCCGAGGTCCGGCAAGGGAGTTGATAAACTTCTCGATTACGCAAAAAAACTGTTGGCGGAACCTTTTGACGCGGATCAAATCGTACCGGTAAATGAGGACAGCAAGCACCTTATTGAGCTTTACAAAGGAATTGAAAAAATCGAAAAAGATGTTATCCTTTCCAAAGATAAAACAGTTAAAACCTCCTCAATCCGGAATTCACTGCACGCGCCGGATGAATTAACTCTCAAGATAGATAAATTTTTGCTCAGTAAAGGCGTCGGTTTTTTTGTTTTCATTTTGATTATGGTCATAATGTTCGCCTCAATTTTCTGGCTTGCCGCGCCGCTGATGAATTTAGTTGATCAATTTTTCGGACTTCTCGCGTCTTGGACGGTGGAATTGCTGGGCAAAAGTTTCATCACTGATTTTATCGCCG
>JALWEC010000018.1 GCA_027036655.1 Melioribacteraceae bacterium | reverse complement strand
AAAGAAGGGGCTGTGCGGCTGTCATTACCGTTAAGATTAACGCAGCCGTAAAAAGGAGCGCAAGTTTCCCGAATTCCTTATATTTTTTTTCGATCAACAATTTAATCGTCGGGTAAATGTAAAGAAAAACAAGGAGAAGAATTCCGTAAAATACAATCTGAAAATGGTGAGTGCGATTGAACATCGCGAATACAAAGGCAAAAAGTCCGGCGCTCAATAAATTCCTTTTCTCGAAAAAATAATCAAATGAGAGAATAAACCAGGGGAGAATCATAATAGCGCGGAGTTTAGAATTATGCCCGGTGCCGATTAGCGCCTGCCAGTCCGGGAGTAGGATAAAAACCACCGCGACAGTTGCGGCAAAGTACCACGGAATTTTTTTATATCTGAGCAGAGCGTAAATTCCCAAACCGCCGAGAAGCATATACCAGAAAACCCAAAAGAATATTTTTCCCAAATAAGCGAGCAGCGTGTCAATCAAAGCAATTTTCGGCGTAATTCTTTCGTAAATCGGTTCTCCTGCAAAAATGTTCGGATTCCACAGAACAGTCTCTCCGGTTTTGTCCTGCCATTCATGCCAAATGTGCGTTTGACCGATAATGGAAAGGTAATCGCTTCCGAGAGGACGCACATTCTCCGTTTCGTAAGGTATGTAGTAAATAAGAAGAGGAATCAGTATCAGAAGAAATGCAATCAGCTCTTTATAAATGGTTGGAATGGAATCTAAAAAATTTGTTTGCTCAATATTTTTCTTTACGCTTCCGGAATGCTTTTTATTCTTGCTCATCTTTTCCCTGAAAATCTTAGTAATAAAAAATTTAATCAAAAAGATAAGATATTTTGCCGACATCTTCTTTTGAAAAATTAAGTGAATTGGAATTCATAAATAAATATCCGTTTATGTTTATTAATTTATTTATATTTTAACAACGAGGTCTATATTAGAAAGCTTTGCAGAACCTAATTTATATGTCATTCTGAATGAAGCGAAGCGGAATGAAGAATCTCAAAACCGGTAATTATACCGAAGTTAGAGTTATTTCGGACGGCTTACACCTTCGCTGTGGCGAACTCAATATGACAAATTTAGGTTATGCAAAGGTCTCTATTAATAAAAGGGTGGCGTATTATAACACAATGTAGTATATTTAAATGTTAAAACTTAAAACAAAATGGTTCAATAAATGGGCGGGGAAAAGAAATATTTCCGATAAATGCCTAATTAAAACTATTGAAAATATATCCGATAATCTGGGCGTTGTTGATTTGGGAGCGGGACTAATAAAAGTCAGAACTCCTAAATACGGACAAGGCAAAAGAGGCGGATATAGAACCATACTTGTATATCGTAAAGATGATTTAGCAATATTTATTTATGGGTTTACTAAAAATGAAAAGAAAAATTTAGATAAAGACGAATTAATCTATTTCAAAAAATTAGCAAATGATTTATTAAAACTTAGCGATAGGAAAATTTTAGAATTAGAAAGAGAAGGCAGTTTTATCAAAATAAAGGTTCAAAAATGAGAAACAATATTAAAAATGCAATTGGAGATACGGTAAAAGATTTAATAAAAGGGGGCGTTAAAACAACTTTTTCAGAAAGGGAACTAAAAACTTTAGGGATTGAAATTGCCGATGTTGATATTAAAGCTGAAGATATTAGGGAAATTAGAAGTAAAATAAAATTAAGTCAAAGCGTATTTGCCAAAGTTTTGAACGTTAGTCCATCGTCAGTCAGGCAATGGGAACAAGGGAAGAGAACTCCAACGGGTTCGACCAAAGTGTTGCTGGAACTTCTGCGAGAAAATCCCGATATTTTAAACCACCGTTTATTGCAGATTTCCCATTCTTCACAACCATAGAATTATGATTTGCGAATA
>JALWEC010000017.1 GCA_027036655.1 Melioribacteraceae bacterium | reverse complement strand
CAATTAAACTGCAGGAAGGAAAAAAGTCGCTGCTCGAAGGGGTGCCGAAAAGTTTATCTTCACTTCTGCGCGCTTACAGAATTCAGGAAAAGGCTTCGAAAATCGGCTTCGATTGGGAAAAGAAAGAGGATGTATGGGAAAAGGTTGAGGAGGAATTAAAGGAGTTCAAAGAAGCCGAGCAAAGCGGAGATATGGAGAGAACCGAAGAAGAGTTGGGCGACTTACTTTTTTCGCTCGTGAATTACTCACGCTTTTTAAAAATCAATCCTGAGAACGCGCTGCGCCGCGCAAATGATAAATTCATCAAACGCTTTTCTTATGTAGAAGAAAAGATAAATTCATCGGGAAATAATCTAGTGAATGCTACGCTTGAAGAAATGGATAAATTCTGGGAAGAGAGTAAAAAACAATTATAAATTATAAATTAAAAATTATAAATTTTATATCGGAAAGAATAAATTCAACTGCTTCGCAGTTTGTATTTCTTAAGATTCTTCAAATAGATATTATTGTAACAAAAAATAGTAATCCGACGCGACGAATTTCGAACCCGCTTTAGAAAAACAAACTGTCCGCCTCTGACAGATTGCGAGCGAATAAAAATGCCGTCATTGCGAGGAGCGAAGCGACGTGGCAATCTCCGGGATATTCAACCTCAACAGTTAAACCGCTTTTGAATATTCAGCAACTGCGAGTTTTCTGGTTAGATTGCTTCACTGCTCCTAACGTCGCAGTTCGCAATGACGAGACGGTTATGAGATTGTTCCGTCGCAAGCTCCTCGCAATGACGCTTAAATTTTACCAATACTCATCCGCCAAAGTGAACGCTAAAATTTATTTCTCGTTTTCAATCGCGAAAACCGGTTTAATGTCAACGGGCAAATCTTTTAATTTTGCAATTTCAACTTCCAATGAAGGAGTAATTTTTGCATAATCTTTAATTAACTTCTTAGCTCCGTTATAATCTCCGGTTGCTTGAATAACAAGAATTTTATTCGCAAGGTCCTTAACCGCGCCGTAAACTTTGCCGTAATCAACGGCTACTTTTCCGCTTTCCTTATCGAATTTATAAGCTCCCTTTTCCATAAGATAGTTATAAATAATAGCGTTGCCGGCTCCGTGCGCTTCGTTAATTCCGAAACGGACACTGCGGAAAATCGAGGCGAGGAATGTTGTCCAGAGTTCCTTCTCAAATTTAGCGGGAAGAACGCCTTTTTTTATCATAAAAATATTGTTGTACATCCCGAGTAAATCAGCTTTACATTCTTCAAGCGAGGAGTAAGTTTCCTGCAGTTCCTTTTTTACTTCGGTTTTTCTTCCGTTAATCGTAATAAATCCCGGACCGATTCCGTGAGACATCTCGTGCATCAAAGTATGAGTAAAAAATCCTTCGAATGTAACATATTTCGTTTCGTCCTGAGCCAAAACTCTTTTCGCAATCGGGACAAGAAGCGCCTGGAATTTTGCCTCGTGAATATTTTTCAGCATAACTTTTTTCGACCCTTTGGCTTTTCTTACTCTTTCGTCATTCGGAAGATTAAACGCCAAAGTCTGCACGCCCGCTTTTGCGTCTCCCGCGCAGAAAACTTCATTAGCGACGACAATCGGCGAACTGCCGCCTCGTTCAAAATTTTTGTATTTATCAGGAATAGGGAGATTTTTTTCCAAATCTTTTAAATATGAACCGAACTTCTCAACCTTCTTGGATTCGACCGGATCAACAATGGTAAGAAAACTTTCAAAGGAAGCTTTGTAATTAAAAAGCTCGTCTTCGTAAACTTCAAACGGACCTATAACCACTTCGATGAGATTATCTTTCAAGTCCATCCAGTCCAAATCGCTCTGATAGTAATCATTGCTTAAAAAAGCGGCGGCGCGAGATTTTAAGTATTTTTTCAGTGTCTTATTTTTTGCGTGCTCTGCGGCTTCATCCAACAGTCCGGCGGCTTCGGTTAAGTAGCTTTTATACTCCTCGGAATAAGGAATTGCAATCAAGTCGCTTCCTTTTCTTCTTATAACGGTAACTTCCGACGTAAAGCTGTCTTCGTCGTACGGATGTTTGCTTATCCATTCAACAAATTCTTTTTTTGTTATATTTTCAGGATAAAAGTTTGCTCCAAGCGGTTTCTTTTGATTTCCGTAAAACGGTTTGTCGTGGTCCAATCTGTCAAACGGTCCGAACATAATTTTGAAATAGTCGTAAGTCAGTTTACCGAGTTCATCATTTTTGGCGACGAGTTCTTTTTCAATCTCAGGATTTTTGGAATAAACTTGACGCAGAAAAATTTCATCTATCAATTTCGACGCTTCATACAATTTGCGCACAACAATCTTTTGTTCGGAATCAAGAATAGTACTGTCGTATTTTATGTTAACGGGTTTGAACTGCTCTACTTTTGCTTTCATATCTTTAACGCTTCCTTTAATCTTACTCTCTTCTTTTTTGCATCCGAAATTAAAAATCAGCGCAATCGTAAATAAAATTAAAAAAGTTTTTCTTAGCATATTTTTCCTCCGAAATTATTAGAAACCTTTGCAGAACCAAGAATTGTCATATTGAGATTCTTCCGCCGTTCCGCCTTGGCGGAGGATTCCGCTTCGCTCCATTCAGAATGACAGTTTATTTGGTTATGCAAAGCATTCAATAATTATGACAAATTGGTTTTCGCAATTTAGCAATTTATAAACCTTCAAGGTTTAAATGATTTATTCATAAATTTGTTATTATTAAAACAGTAAATGAATTTTCAATATTTATTGAATATTAAAAATCTTGAAGGTTTTTCCAAAAGTTTAGTATATCAATGAATAAACTTCAAAGTTTAACTGATTTATTTATAAATTTGTTATTATTAAAACAGTAAATGAGTATTCAATATTTATTGAATATTAAAAATCTTGAAGGTTTTTCCAAAACATTTTGGTTTTGTATATCAATGAATAATCTTCCCGATTCTGTTCCAGCGAACGGTATCAAGCAATTTGAATAAATTTGTGAAAGGAACGCTCGGGTCCCACGACCAATAAACCATAAACGCTTCTCCTTCAATATTAGCGCGGGGAACAAAACCCCAGAAACGGCTGTCGGCGCTGTCGTCGCGGTTATCTCCCATCATAAAATAATAGTTTTGCTTTATCTTATAAGTGTCGGCGGGCTTGCCGTCGATAAAAATTTTATCCCCTTCAACGGTAACAACATAACGTCCGTAATCACGGTTAATCAGCGTGCGGTATGTTTCAATATTATCTTTTGTAAGATGAATAACGTCTCCCTTTTTGGGAACAACAAGCGGTCCGTAATTATCCTCGTTCCAGCCGGAATTTTTCGGAAAAATATATGGAGCGGAAACTCCTTTGGGAATAGGATAAGGTTTAAGATACTGAATATGAGGCGGAATCCAAGCCTGCTTGCCATTCAGATAAACCACTTGATTTACAATTGTAATCGTATCGCCCGGCATACCGATTAAACGCTTAACGTAATTCATAATTGTCTTGGCGTGAAGTTGGTCGCGGTCGCCCGGATACTCGAAAACCACAATATCGTAATGTTCCGGTTCGCGAAGGGAAGGAAGCGTAAAATAAGGAAGCTTTATATCGGTGTAGGGAATGTTTCTCGGAGACGAGGAGCCGTAAATAAATTTATTCACAAACAAAAAATCCCCTACTCGGATTGTCTTTTCCATAGAACCTGTAGGCACCCGCGAGGTTTCAATCAGAAACGCTTTAATTAAAAAAGCCGCCAACAGAATAATCAGTAAATTTTTTGCGCCTATTAATATTCTCTTATAATCCATCTTCATCCTTATTTTAACTCTTCTGACTTACAAAACGGAAAAATGTTCCTACTCATCCACCTGAAGCACTGCAAGAAACGCCTCCTGAGGAATTTCAATATTGCCGACTTGTTTCATCCGTTTTTTACCTTCCTTCTGTTTTTCAAGCAATTTTCGCTTACGCGAAATATCGCCGCCGTAACATTTTGCCAAAACGTTTTTTCGCAACGCTTTTATATTTGTCCGGGCTATAACCTTATTGCCGATTGAAGCCTGAACGGCAATCTCAAAAAGCTGACGCGGAATCAGTTCCTTCAGCTTAGAAGTAACTTTACGACCCCACTCATACGCCTTTGAGCGATGCACAATTATTGAAAGCGAATCGACTGGCTCTCCGTTAAGCATAATGTCGAGTTTCACCAAATCGGATTCGCGGTACCCCATAAATTCATAATCCAACGATGCGTAGCCGCGCGAAATCGATTTGAGCTTGTCGTAAAAATCAAAAATAACTTCCGAGAGGGGAAATTCATACTGCAAGTCGGCGCGCGTCTCGTCGAGATAAGTCGTGTTTTTATAAACGCCTCTTTTATCCATAGCGAGTTTCATCAAATTTCCGACATACTCGCTCGGAGTGATAATCTGCGCTTTGATAAACGGCTCTTCGATTTTTTCAATATCACCGAGCTGCGGCATTTCGGCGGGATTATCAACGACAATCTTTTTACCGTTCTTTGTGTAAACGTAATACTCAACGTTAGGAAGCGTAGTTACAATACTCTGATTATACTCCCGTTCCAATCGTTCCTGAACAATCTCCATGTGCAGCATACCGAGGAATCCGCAACGGAAACCGAATCCCAATGCGGCGGAAGTTTCGGGAGTAAAAACGAGCGCGGAATCGTTAAGCCTGAATTTGTCGAGCGCGTCGCGGAGACTTTCGTAATCTTCCGTGTCCGTCGGATAAAGTCCCGAATAAACCATCGGCTTAATTTCCTGATATCCGGGAAGAGGTTCGGAGGCGGGATTATTTAGGTGCGTAACCGTATCGCCGACCTTTGTATCGTGAACGTCTTTAACTCCGGCAATTAAATAGCCGACATTTCCGGCTTTTAACTCTCCGGTGTTAATTCTTTCAAGTCCGAGAATGCCTACTTCCTCGGCAAGAAAAGTTTTATCGTGCACAAAAAATTTAATCTGATCTTTTGCTTTCAGGGTTCCGTTTACAACTCTGATAAACGCAATCGCGCCTCTGTAAGCGTCGAAGACGGAATCAAAAATAAGCGCCTGCAACGGAGCTTCCGGATCGCCCTTAGGATAAGGAACGCGCTTTACAACCGCTTCGAGAATATCTTCGATTCCCGCTCTCGTTTTTGCGCTAGCGAGAATTATTTCATCTTCGTCGCATCCGATTAATTCAACAATTTGATTTTTTACCGATTCAATCTCCGCGCTCGGCAAATCTATTTTATTGATTACCGGAATAATTTCCAAACCGGCGTCAATTGCGAGATATAAATTGCTAATCGTCTGAGCTTCAACGCCCTGCGCCGCGTCAACTACAAGAAGCGCGCCTTCGCAAGCGGCAAGCGAGCGGGAAACTTCGTAGGTGAAATCAACGTGCCCGGGAGTATCGATTAAATTCAGCGTGTAAAGATTTTTATCCGCAGCTTTATACTGCATCTGAATTGCGTGCGATTTAATTGTAATTCCTCTTTCACGCTCCAAATCCAAATCATCGAGAAGCTGCGCTTTAGCTTCCCTTTTTGAAATAGTTCCGGTAAATTCCAGCAATCCGTCTGCGATTGTGGACTTCCCGTGGTCTATGTGAGCAATAATGCAAAAATTTCTTATATTTTCCATACAAACATTTTTATTTAGCTAAGTAATATACTGATAGGTAACTCTAATTTCAATTGAGCCGAAAATGAAACTTAACGGATTTTTAATTCTTTTGTCGATAAATATTATTCTTCTCTTTACTCCGCTTTACGGTCAATCGGAAACGGTCGATAGCTCAG
>JALWEC010000016.1 GCA_027036655.1 Melioribacteraceae bacterium | reverse complement strand
TAATTGTTTCGGGTACGGTAACGCTTAAGATGGCAAGCAGAATTAAAAGATTGTACGAACAGATGCCCGACCCGAAATATGTTATTTCGATGGGAAGCTGCTCCAACAGCGGCGGACCTTACTGGCAATACGGCTACCATGTATTAAAGGGAGTGGACAGAATTATTCCGGTTGACGTTTATGTTCCCGGTTGCCCGCCTCGTCCGGAAGCGCTTCTTGAAGGACTTCTTAAACTTCAGGAAAAAATCAGACACGAAAAATTAGCGAAGCAAACAGCATGAAGACACCAGAAGAAGTATATAATATCTTAAAAGAAAAATTCGGGGAAGATGTAATTCTTTCCTACGACGATTCACAGCCCGTTGAACCGGTCATTTCGGTTGATCCGCTTAAAATTCATGAAGTCGGGAAATTTTTACGAGACGATGAAAATCTCCTTTTCGACTCTCTTATGGTTTTGTCGGGCGTAGATGATTTCAACGGCAAAAAAGTAAAAGATGAAGAAGGTAATTTGAAAGAGGAAGGACGCACTCTTTCAGTTTATTACAATCTTCACAGCATGAAGCTAAATCATAAAGTTTTAGTACGGGTATCAACGCCAATCGAAGACCCGAAAGTTGAATCTGTTGAACACGTTTGGAGAACCGCAGATTGGCACGAAAGAGAAGCATACGACATGTATGGAATTATTTTCTTAAACCATCATGATTTAAGAAGAATATTAATGCCGGACGATTGGGGCGAACGTTATCCTTTGCGAAAAGATTACGAAGATCCCGAATATTACAACGGCATGAAAGTTCCTTATTAATAAAGGTATTGATGTGGCATTAAAGACTGAAGAATTAGTATTAAATATGGGACCTCAGCACCCTTCAACTCACGGCGTGCTGAGATTATTAGTTGAACTTGACGGAGAGCTGGTTGTAAACGTTAAACCAATTATCGGTTACCTTCACAGATGTTTTGAAAAACATTGCGAGGCGTTGTCGTACAACCAAATCGTACCTTATACGGACAGACTGGATTATCTCGCTTCAATGTCGAATAATCTTTCTTACGTTATGGGCGTTGAAAAATTAATGGGAATTCAAGTTCCGGAAAGAGTTGAATATATCCGCGTAATAATGGCGGAATTGCAGCGAATCGCTTCACACACCGTGGCGCTTGGGACTTACGGACTTGATATCGGCGCGTTCACTCCTTTCCTCTTTTTATTCCGCGACCGCGAAAAAATCCTTGATATTTTTGAAGCGACTTGCGGCGCGCGCCTACTTTACAACTACATCTGGGTCGGAGGTTTATCGCACGATATCCCGGATGAGTTTGTTCCGATGGTTAAAAAGTTTATTAAGGAATTCCGCCCGACTATTGAAGAAGTTAACGAACTCCTTTCATTCAACAAAATTTTTATTGAAAGAACCGCCAATATCGGCGTTTTGCCTCCCGATACCGCAATCAACTATGGAATTACCGGACCGAGCTTAAGAGGTTCGGGAATAAAATGGGATCTTCGTAAAAACGATCCTTATTCGATTTATGACAGATTTGATTTCGATATTCCCGTCGGCGAAGGAAAAGTCGGTACCGTTGGTGATTCATGGGACAGATATTGGGTAAGAATGCTTGAAATGGAGCAGAGTTTAAGAATCATAGAACAGGCAATTGATAATATTCCTGACGGAGACGTTCATGAAATGGTTCCGAAAAGAATTAAAGCTCCGAAAGGCAACGTATATGTTCGCGCTGAAAATCCGAAAGGAGAATTGGGCTTCTTCATTCTCAGCGACGGCAAAAACAATCCGTTCAGGGTTAAGGTTCGTCCTCCTTCCTTTGTTAACTTGTCGGTTCTCGGCGAATTGAGCAAAGGATACCTTGTTGCGGACTTA
>JALWEC010000015.1 GCA_027036655.1 Melioribacteraceae bacterium | reverse complement strand
GTTAATTATAAAAAAATCTTAAGTTGACAACATTGCTGTTTTTCGTTGGGGGCGGAATGATATGGATAAAGAATTTTCCGTTGTCAGATGCGAAACGAAAGACGTAATAGAATTGATAATTGGAACTATCCTTTTTCGGGGTAGCCGCGCAATTATTTGTCCATATTTTTCTCTTTGCTGCTTGTCGCATTATCTAATATATTTAAGTTTAGCATTTTTTAAATGAATCAGACTTGCATTTATTTTGTGAGTTACGTGGCGAAGCTTTAAAAAAGCGGTCAATAGTCATTGGTCAATAATTCGCTAATGCGTATTTTCGCGGATTCGAAATGAATCGCTAAACTTATAAACACATAGAAGACTTTGAATAACCCTGTAAAATGTCATTCTGAATGGAGCGAAGCGAATCCTCCGCCAAGACGGATTGGCGGAAAGAATCTCAAAACCGGTAATTATACCGAATTTAGAGATATTTCGGACGGTCCCCACCTTCGCTGTGGTGAATTCAATATGACAAATTTAGGTTGTGCAAAGGTCTCACATAAACCCTTTGTCCGCATAGGCGGATAAATTTGGAGGAAGAATGAAAAAATTTGCGTTAACCGGCGCAGCCGGATATATTGCTCCGAGACATTTTCAAGCTATCAGAGATACGGGCAATGAGTTGATTGCCGCTTTAGATGTTCATGATTCGGTAGGCATAATCGATTCTTATTTTCCGAACACCGCATTTTTTAGTGAGTATGAGCGCTTTGAGCGGCATCTCGAAAAGTTGAGAAGAGAGCATAATCCGATTGATTATTTGTCGGTATGTACCCCGAATTATCTGCATGATTCACATATTCGTCTCGCTTTAAGAATGGGCGCCGATGCTATCTGTGAAAAGCCGCTTGTTCTCAATCCGTGGAACCTTGACGCGCTTCAGGAAATTGAAGAAGAAACGGGAAGGAAAGTTTACAATATACTTCAATTAAGATTACATGACTCGGTGCTTGCACTGAAGGAGAAAGTAAAGGACTCCACTGAAAGACACAATGTTGATTTGAAGTACATTACTTCGCGGGGGCAATGGTATGATTTTTCGTGGAAAGGAGATATTTCCAAATCGGGTGGAATTGCAACGAATATTGGAATTCACTTTTTTGATATGCTGATGTTTCTTTTCGGTAAAGTTAAAAATTATAAGCTGGAAATTTCCGAACCGAGAAAGATGAAAGGAACTCTCGAGTTACAGAATGCCGATGTAAGCTGGTTTTTATCTATTGATTATGCCGATGTACCGGAATCTGAAAAGGAAGCGGGCAAGAGAACTTATCGCTCGATACTGATTGACGGCGAGGAGTTTGAATTCTCAAAAGGGTTTACCGATCTGCACACAAAAGTTTATCGGGATGTTCTTAACGGTAACGGTTTTGGCATTGAGGACGCCAGACCGAGTATTGAATTGGTGCAAGCGATGAGGAAGTGAACAGTAATCCGCCAAGGCGGAGTGATAAGTGACAAGTGATGAGTAATCTGCCAGGGCGGAGTGATGAGTAGCGAATAATTTTAATTAATAATTAAGGGGGGGATTATGAATAATCATAAAGATTTAGATGTTTGGAAAAGGTCTGTAGAATTAGTTGTTGAAATTTATCGAGTAACTGAAGCATTTCCCAAGAAAGAAATTTACGGAATCACAAATCAAATCAGACGAGCATCAGTTTCAATTCCTTCGAATATTGCCGAAGGAGCAGGTAGAAAGGGGAATGTTGAATTTAGTAGATTTTTATATTTTTCGTTAGGCAGTTTGTCTGAAGTGGAAACGCAGCTTATTATAAGTAAAAAAATAAAATATTTGCAGAAGAATGATTTTGAGATATTAAACAAAGAATTAACAGAAATCAGAAGGATGCTTTTAGGACTGATTAAGTCGTTAAGATAAAGTTTTACTTGTTAATCTCATTACTCATAACTGATTACTCATTACTGTTATCTAAAAAAGAGGAAGAAATGGAAGAAAATAAAAGCTATTACGTGAATGAACATGCCGTAGTTGACGACGGCGTTGAAATCGGGGAAGGTACAAAAATTTGGCACTTTTCGCATGTGCAGTCCGGAGCAAAAATAGGGAAGAAGTGCGTGCTCGGGCAGAATGTTAATATCGGGAATAATGTTACTATCGGGAATTTTGTTAAAATTCAAAATAATGTTTCCGTTTACGAGGGAGTAACATTGGAAGATTATGTTTTCTGTGGTCCTTCAATGGTATTTACAAATATATTAAATCCGAGGAGCAAATACCCGCAAGTCGGTTCCGAATTTTACATTAAAACTTTGGTTAAAGAAGGCGCATCGCTCGGCGCAAACTGTACAATAGTCTGCGGTCACACAATCGGAAGATTTGCAATGGTTGGAGCCGGAGCCGTTGTTACAAAGGATGTTCCCGATTATGCGCTTGTTGTAGGGAATCCGGCAAAGATTATCGGGTGGTATTCCGAAGCGGGAGAAAAAATGGAATTTGATGAGAACGGAGTTTTTGTTTCACCGAGAACGGGAATTACGTATAAGTTAGAGAAGGGAGTAGTTGTAACAGTAAACAGTGAGCAGTAAACGGTTAACAGATTGGGCGTTGGTTCTAAAATAAGTATTACTAAATTAATTAGCTAATAGGCGGGGTAAATGTTATGACAAAACACAAAGATCTAAAAGTTTGGCAAAAAAGTATTGATTTGGTGGAAAAAGTTTACTTGTTGACCCAATCTTTTCCAAAAGAGGAGAAATACGGTCTTACAAGTCAAATAAGAAGAGCGGTGATTTCTGTTTCATCAAATATTGCCGAGGGCGCTGCCAGAAAGAATAAAAAAGAATTTAATCAATTTCTTTACATTGCTGTCGGAAGTCTTGCAGAGATTGATACTCAGATAATTATTTCCAAAAGGTTAAATTATATTTCATCAGGGACAGAAGAAAAGATTTTATATGAAATAAAAGAAATTAGGAAAATGTTGTTCGGATTAATTAATTCACTAAAATTAAAGTAATTATCATATAAGTTAGCGTTAACTTTTGCGGTTTCTGACGTACTGTTCACTGACGACTGTCAACTGTTAACTAAAAAAGAGGTAAAAATGAACGTAAAATTATTAGATCTAAAAAAACAATATCAATCTTTAAAGCCGGAGTTGGACGAGGCAATTCTGAAGGTTGCGGAGTCTCAGTATTTTATTCTTGGGCCCGAGGTTGCGAACCTTGAGAAAAATATAGCAGAGTTTCTCGGCGCCAAAAAGGCGGTTGGAGTTTCGTCGGGCACGGACGCACTGTTGCTTGCATTAATGGCAATTGATATTAAACCGGGCGATGAAGTTATCGTCCCGACTTATTCCTTTTTTGCTACTGCGGGTGTTGTTTCAAGACTAAACGCTACTCCGGTTTTTGTTGATATCGATCCCGTGAGTTTCAACATCGATCCGCAATTAATCGAGGAGAAAATTACCGAGCGGACAAAAGCGATTATCCCCGTTCATCTGTACGGACAAAGTGCAGAGATGGCGCCCATTATGGAAATCGCGGAAAAATATAATCTGAAAGTGATTGAAGACGGCGCTCAGGCGATAAGCGTACAATATAAAGATGGTCGAAGCGTTGGAACAATCGGAACGGTCGGATGCTATTCGTTTTTCCCGAGCAAGAATCTCGGCGGCTACGGCGACGGTGGAATGGCAGTAGCTATGGACGAAGATATTGGCGAGAAGATGAGAATACTCCGAGTGCACGGAGCAGAGCCGAAGTATTATCATAGTATGATCGGCGGGAATTTCCGGTTGGACGCTATTCAAGCGGCAGTTCTAAATGTTAAATTACCGCATCTCAATGAGTGGTCGGCTAAGAGAAGAGAAAACGCGCAACTTTACACAAAATTGTTTGTTGAAGCCGGAATTGCCGAAGAAGAAGGAAGAATCAATTTCGATGAGAATAATAAAGTCCTTTTACCAAAGGCGGTTTACAAGGATTCCGGATTAACCAACTACCATATTTATAATCAATATGTAATTCGGGTTGAACACCGTGATGAGTTGCGGGAATTTTTGAAAGAGAACGGAATTGCCTCGGAGATTTACTACCCGGTTCCGTTTCACAAACAGGAATGCTTTAAGGATTTGCCGAGTTCCAAAGATGAATATCCCAATGCCGATTTTGCTGCGGAGCATTCTCTGGCGCTTCCAATCTTTCCCGAACTCGAGCGGGAGGAAATTGAATATGTAGCCGGAAAAATTGCGGAGTTTGTTAAATCGTAAAATCTGGTCTTTTAGTCCTTGCTCCGTGGGAATAAAATCTTTGTGATAAACGGCTCATAAGCTCAGTAGGAGCGGTACAAAACAGATAAAGGAGATGGCGCACACATTCAAAAGTCTCGCACCTACGGAGCTGTCCCCATTTGCAACAGTAAGGGTTATGATTATATCTACAAACTGTGCTTTGATGAAATGTAAATTACGCAATTGCTTATGGTAAGATAAAGAATGACAATGTTCACTAATCTTTATGGGAAGTCTCATGATTTTGTAATATTATTCCTAAATATTCAATAAAAGCCAAAGTCTTCCAAAATTTGTAATAATACTGATTTTATTGATGATGATTAATTTTTTAATGCGAATGTGATACACTTCACACGTAATAAATAAATAGTATATTTTCGTTATAATTTGTTTTGTGGTTACTACTTTTTTCATATATTTGAATCTTAAAATTGCGAGGGAAGGAGAAAAGCAATTATTGAAGTACTGAGGCGATAAGTTAGGTTAAAAATTATTTTTCTGCTTTTGTCCAAAGTAAAATTCAACTCCCGGACTCCTTCCATGGATTCACAGAAAATGTGATTCACGTGGCGAAGCTGTAGGGAGATGATAGAAGTTAGAATATAGAATGTAGAATATAGAATGGGAATGGAAGCAACATCAAATTTTACCGATCTTATTGCTTGGCAAAAATCTCATGAATTTGTTCTAAAAGTTTATGAAATTACATCTGATTTCCCAAAAGAGGAAAAATTTGGTTTGACATCTCAATTCAGAAGAGCAGCGGTATCTGTCGCGGCTAATTTGTCGGAAGGATATGGAAAGAAAAGTAAAATTGATAAACTGAGATATTTTAATATTTCACAAGGGTCATTAAAAGAATGTTCATATTATCTTATTTTATCCAAAGACTTGAAATATATCAGTAACTATTCAGAGATGAATGAACTTTTGACCGAAGTTGCAAAATTAATTAAAGCATATTCAAAAGCTATACAAAATTCCATAAGATAGGGTTGCTATATTCTAAATTCTATCTTCTACCTTCTAAATAGTTTTCTTTTACAATTTTTATTTTATTATTATTAAGTGAGAAAAATGGACTATAAACAAATTTTAATCAACAAAATCAACGATAAATCAGTTGCTGTCGGTATTGTCGGCTTAGGATACGTCGGTTTGCCGCTTGGATTGGAATTTGCCGAGAAGAATATTAAAGTAATCGGTTTTGACGTTGATGAAAAGAAAATTCCTATTTTAATGAACGGAGAAACTTACATCAAGCATATTCCGGCCGAGAGGATTTCAAATGCTGTTAATTCAGGATATTTTGAAGCTACTTCCGATTTCTCGCGCCTGCCTGAAGTTGACGCGATTTTAATTGCGGTACCGACTCCGCTTGATGAACATCGCGAACCCGACATGAAATTTGTGGTTTCTTCTGTTGATATAATTAAAAAATATTTAAGAAAAGGGCAGCTTGTTACTCTCGAATCCACTACTTATCCGGGAACGACAAGAGAAATAATGCTTCCAGAATTTGAG
>JALWEC010000014.1 GCA_027036655.1 Melioribacteraceae bacterium | reverse complement strand
ATATTCATTTAATTCCTTGTAATTGGTAATTGCATCAAATTCATATCTTTCTTTATCAATAAAAATTACATTGGAATCTTTTTCATTTTGGAATTTTTGGGCAAGCGACCTTAACAGATAGCTTTTTCCAACTCTCCTTTGACCTACAAAAACTTTGATAATATCTTTGTTGATGAAAGGCTCTACTTTTGACAAATAATAATCTCTTGTAATAATTTCGTTCATCAGTTCTATTTTTTTGTGTCAGATAGTTTCTAATATACTTTAAACTTATTAAAAATCAACAAAAAGTTTCACCTATACTTTAAACTTTTTATAAAGCTTAAGAAAGTTTCATATATATATTAAACTTTATTAAATAAAAAAGGCTACTTGGTTAAATTGATTAACTTTGCAGCCTTTGATAAAAGAGATAAAAATCAGAATTACATAGTTAAAGCCATAATTGCTTTAGCCGTGTGTAATCTGTTTTCCGCTTCATCGTAAACTATTGAAATATCAGGATTGTCGATTACCGCGTCGGTAACTTCATGGTTTCTGTCGGCGGGAAGCGCATGCATCAATTTTACATTTTTATCGGCAAGTTTTATTCTTCGTTCGTCGCAAATCCAATCATGGTATTTTTCCAAATCGGCTCTCATCTGCATCGAGATTTCTTCTTCGTTGTCGAGATATTCCCGAATTCCGTAGTTGCCGAATCCGCCCCAATTTTTGGGAATTACAATGTGAGCGCCTTCGATTCCTTCATCCATATCGTTGGTAAAGTTCAGAGAACCGCCGCCAAGCTCGGCGTTTTTCTTAGCTTTTTCAACAATGTAATCGCTAAGGGGAAATTCTTTGGGATGCGCGATTGTCAGGTCGATTCCGTAGCGGGGGAAAAGCAAAGCCTGCGTTTGCGGAACCGAAAGAGGTTTTGCGTGAGTATCCGCGTAAGCCCAGCTTACCGTAACTTTTAATCCTTTCGGGTCTCTTCCGAAATATTCAAAGATTGTCATTAAATCCGCAAGTCCTTGGAACGGATGGTAAACATCGTCTTGGAGCGACATTACGGGACGAGTGGAATATTTTGCCATTTCGGCAAGGTAGTCTTTTCCGATTCCGTAAAAGCAGTTCCGGGATGCGATTCCGTGTCCCATGCGCGAAAGAATTATCGCCGTATCTTTTGCGGACTCTCCGTGCGAGAGCTGCATTTTATCGGGAGTTAAGTCGTGCGCGTGTCCGCCGAGCTGTGTCATTCCGGCTTCCATCGAGTTTCTTGTGCGTGTGGATTGTTCGAAGAACATCATAAAAAGGGTTTTATCCTGCAGGTAGCGGGTGGATTCGCCGAGCGCAAATTTTCTTTTTAAATCGAATGCGGTTTCAAATACCGTATCAAGTTCTTGTTTTGTCCAATCGTCAGTTGTTAAAAAATGTTTTCCTTTAAGTTGTGTAACCATTTTATATCTCCTTGTTTTAAATTTTCCAATAGAACACGGATAACACCGATGTTACGGATTTTCACGGATTTTTCTGTCGTTTGTAAAAATTTTTCTTCTGATTTCGGGCTTTTTGCCAAAATTAAGCAATAAACCGACTTCAATATTAGTGGCTTTTAAATAATTAATTAATTGAAGTTCATGTTCTTCGCAAATTCCTTCCGCAGCTTTTAGCTCTATAATTATATCGTCATCAATTAAAATATCAGCATAATATTCTCCCACGGTCTCCCCTTTATAAAACACTTCAATTTTCTTTTGACGGTAACAATTAAATCCATTTTTAGATAATTCATTACATAATGATTTTTCATAAACTTTTTCTAAAAAACCGTAACCTAACGTATTATAAACCTCGTAAAAAGATTTAATAATTCGCCGTGTTTTATCTTCAAGAAGCATCAGTGAAAATCCTTTTTTTCCGTGATATCCGTGTTCTATTTGTCTTTAGTAACTTTCAACGAACATTGCATAAAACGCCGATGCTTTAACGAGGTGTTCAACAGGAACCTTTTCGTTAGGCGCATGAGCAAGGACTTCATTCCCCGGTCCGAAACCAATTACCGGAATGCCAAAATAACCGTTAATCGTAACGCCGTTAGTCGAGAAAGTCCACTTGTCCACTTTCGGGTCTTCGCCGAAAAGCTCCTTGTAAGCCTTAATTCCTTTTTGGATTACGGGATGACTTTCCTCCAACTTCCAAGTGGGGTAATATTTTTCCATTCCGTAATTCAGTCCTGTGTAAGAAGTTTCGTTATACTCAAGCAGAGTAACTTTCGCGTTCATATCCTTAACAATTTCCCGAATTTCATTAAGCGCAAGCTCTTTATCTTCGCCCCAAGTCAATCTTCTGTCCAGATGTATTTTGGCGTAATCGGAAACGGCGCATAAGGAGGGACTTGAAGAAACAAACTCGGAAACAACCACCGTACCTTTGCCGAGGAATTCATCATAAGCGAGACGCTCGTTTAACTTCTCGATTTCCAGTACTGCGCGGGAAGCGTCATAAATTGCGTTTTTGCCTCGCTCCGGAGCTGAACCGTGCGCCGATACTCCGAAAAATTCAACTTCAATTTCCATTCTTCCGCGATGACCTCTGTAAATGTTCAGGTTTGTCGGTTCGGTAACGACTACAACATCCGGCTTGATATTTTCTTCTTCCACAAGATATTTCCAGCAAAGCCCGTCGCTGTCCTCTTCCATTACGGTTCCGGTTACAAGCAGAGTTACATCTTCGGGAAAACCGATTTCCTTTAATATTCTTGCCGCGGTAATTGCCGCAATCGGACCTCCTTTTTGATCAACGCTTCCGCGTCCGTGAACATAGCCATCTTTTATTTCACCGCCGAGAGGGTCAAAATCCCAGTTGGCAAGGTTGCCCAAATCAACAACGTCAATATGACCGTCAATCGCAATAAGTTTTTTGCCGTTTCCCATTCTGCCGATGATGTTTCCCAATTTATCGATTCTTACTTCGTCAAATCCGGCTTCTTCCATTATCGCTTTGTATTCTTTAATCACGCTCTCTTCCTGCAGACTGAGAGATTTATGCTTAACAACGCGCGATAAATTTTCGGCGGTATATTGCTCATACTTTTTAGCCAGTTCCAAAATCTTTTCTTTATTATTCATTCGGTTACCTCTTAATTTTTATTTAATTCTTTTAAATTTTTTACTCAGTTTATTTCCTTGTATAAAAATTTCTTTGTTTACGGCGTCTTCATTTATTGTTTGCAAAACTTTATCTTTCAAAATAAAATTGCCGTTTTGAACAAGACTCTGCGCCGGGCGTTCGAGAATCCCGTAAATATAATGTCCCCAAAAATTGTTGGAATTAATTGGGGTGGGAGGAACATAATCCCAGATAACAAAATCGGCGCGGTCCCCAACATTCAATCCGGGAAAATCCTTGAAGTATCTGCGGACAAACGCCAGCTGGTCGAAATATGTTTTAATAACGAACTTAAAAGCAAGGTCGAACGAAAGCCCTTTGTTGCGCATCAGCAGAAAATAATTTTTTAATGTTCGCCCCGGATTTCCGTGCATTCCGTCGGTTCCCATCAGTATCGGAATTCCCTCGGTAATGCCGCCGAAATTTGGCAAGCCGACAGCGTTGTTCAAGTTGGAATCGAGGTTAAAAGCAATCGCGCTGCCTGCGCGGTCAATTTCATTGTACTCCGGTTTTGTAAGATAAATCCCATGAGCAAGAATACTTTTCTCGTTCAGAAGATTGTAATTTCTTAATCTTCTCAGAGGCAGTTTCCCTGTGTTTTCCTTGCTGATTATCGCGTCGGTGGGATCTTCGGCAAGGTGGATATGAATGCCGAGTTTATATTCCTTTACTAATTTTTCAGCTTCTGCAAGCGTGTCGTCTGCAAGCGTAAACGAAGCGTGAAGTCCGAGCATCGCCTTCAAATCATCATCTGTGTTTTGCTTAAGAAATCTGATATTTTCCTTTAAAGCTTGTTTTGCAGGCTTCGCTCCGTTTCTGTCCGATGTTTCAAAGCAGAGGGAAGCGCGCAGATTGTTTTCTTTCATAACTTCGGCGATTGCCGTTAAACTTCCTTTGGTGTCTTTGGGCGAGGCATGGTGATCAAAAATGTAGCTTACGCCGTTTTTTATTGCTTCTGCGGCAGCCATTTGTGCCGACGCGTGGACCATGTTCAAATTGAGCGCTCTGTCCAATTTCCACCACAAATTATGAAGTATGTAATAAAAGGAATTAGTGTCTCCCTTAACATCCAATCCTTTTGCGAGGCGAGAATAAAAATGATCGTGAAAGTTAACTTGAGGAATTGTTACTACTCTTCCGGCGGCGTCATAAACATTCGGAGATTTTTTGCGGCTAAGTTCTACCGATGAAATGTAGTCCGAAAACTTTTTTGATTCGAATGATTTTATTTTCCCGGCTTCTACGATGAGATTGCCGAATAGAGGAGTGATTTTGGTTTTGTTAATTTTACAAACCCAAGCATTTTTAATCGTTATTTTTTTCATGCTTCCTCCTAAGGTTAAACCCGATAACAAAAATTCCGTTTTCGAGTTTTATTTGTTTGCGCTGATAAATTTCCCGCTTTTCCGCGATTTGTTAATTACATTTCCGCGCAAAATTGTTTTTTCTACAACCGCGCTAAAAATCAGATTTTCAAAAGGAGTAAACTTTCCTTTGCTGTGCATATTTCGGCTCTTTACGGTTTTTTCTTTCCAGAGATTGATAAGCGCAAAGTCGGCGTCGTATCCGGGGGAAATTTTGCCTTTTGAACTTAAGCCGTAAAGTTCCGCTGCATTTATAGAAAGTAATCTCACGGTTTGTTCCAGATTCAGCTTTCCTTTTTTAAAACCTTCACTGAAAAGAAAAGGAACGCGGTGCTCGACCCCCGGAATTCCGCCGTAAACTTCCCAGAAGTTCTCCGAAGTTTTTTCTTTTCTCGGATTACATCCTGCGTGATCGGTTGTAACGAATGAAATTGTCCTGTCGGCAAGTCCTTTCCACAAAGCGTCTTTATCTTTTTCAAATTTAACGGGAGGCGCGGTTTTAAGATAATTTTTGATAGCATCATTATTAAAGTTATCTTGAGTAAAATAAAGATAATGCGGACAAGTTTCGGTAGTAACCGAAAAACCGTTTTTTTGAGCAAGTTTAATTTTTTTCAAACCGGCATGCGAACTTAAATGCACAATGTGAATTCGCGCTCCGGTCGCTTCGGCTGTCTTCATCAGTTTGCCTACGGCTTTAGCTTCTGCTCTGACGGAACGCGCTTCGCAATAAGCCTGCCAAGAGTTATTTCCCGCATTCCGCAAACGGTTTCTTTTGTTCTCAACGAGAGTTTTATCTTCCGCGTGAACAGCCATCGGCTTTCCGGTAGGTTTAATCATTGCGGCTGTATTTAAGATTTCATCATAAGTTAAATCGCTAAATTCCGGCATGCCCGAAATTACATATACCTTAAATCCGACTACTCCCGCGTCGGATAGCGCCGCAATCTGTTTCTCGACGTCAATTCCGCCGCGAATATCTTCGGAGCGGACTCCGCCCCAGAAAGCAAAATCAACGTAACTCCGGTTTTTAAGCGCGTTTAGTTTTTTTCTGAGATTTCTTGCGTTCGTAACAGGCGGAAGGGATGTGCAGGGCATGTCGATAACGGTGGTTACTCCGCCGACTGCCGCAGCAAACGAAGCGTGATCAAAATCCTCGCGGTCTTCAAAACCGGGCGTATTAAAGTGAACATGAGCGTCAATCGCGCCGGGCATTGCCAGCGACCATTTTCCGTCGATAACATCAGCCGTTTTCGGATAAGTTTCCTTGGGAATTTTCGCGAGGATTTTTCTCTTTTTCTCTTTGTCGGCAATGTCGT
>JALWEC010000013.1 GCA_027036655.1 Melioribacteraceae bacterium | reverse complement strand
CAAGAATGTTACCGCCGTTTTACTTCCTTCAAAATATTCGAGTAAGGGAAGCATTGATGATTCGATTAAACTTGCCGAAAATCTCGGAATTGAATATAAAACTTTGCCAATCAAAGATGGCGTTGAGACAATCAATAAAAGTTTGGAGCCGTTTTTTAAGGGGACTCAGCCCAATGTTGCCGAGGAGAATATTCAAGCTCGTTTGCGAGGTTTGTACCTTATGGCGCTTTCAAATAAATTCGGCTGGCTTTTGCTTACTACGGGAAACAAATCCGAAATTGCCGTCGGTTATGCAACTTTGTACGGAGATACTTGCGGAGCGCTAGCGGTAATCGGGGATGTTTACAAAACTCAAGTTTATAAGTTGGCGAAATTCATAAACAGGGAAGAAGAAATAATCCCGAATGAAATAATCGTTAAAAAGCCATCGGCCGAGTTGCGTCCGAACCAAACCGACCAGGATTCCTTACCGGAATATGAAACGCTTGATGCAATTTTGAAGCTTTATCTCGAAAAGAACAAAGAGTTTGAAGAAATTGTCGAGGAGGTCGGTCATCCCGAGGTTGTTAAAAAAGTTCTGAGAATGGTTGACTTAAACGAATATAAGCGTTACCAGATTGCGCCGGTTTTGCGCGTTACGCGAAAAGCTTTCGGATACGGACGGAGATTCCCCATTGTGCAAGGATGGAGAAGGTGAGAAACAATTATAAATGATAAATTACAAATTACAAATTATTAATTATAATAAGGTTTTACATAACCCCGTAAAATGTCATTCTGAATGAAGCGAAGCGAAATCCGCCACGGCGGAAGAATCTCAAAATCAGTAAATATACCAAATTAAGAGATATTTCGGCCGGCTTCCACCTTCGCTCCCGACGAAAAGCGGTCGAGGTAAACGTGGCGAACTGAAGATGACAATTTTAGGTTATGCAAAGGTTTCGATTAAATAATCTCAGTAAGAAAATTTTTATGTACAAATCGAGGAAACAAAAGATGAAAAAAATAAATATTATCTCGTTATTGATTCTATCAATAATCTTTTTCTCAACTTCGGCAAACGCTCAGTTGTTCGGAGCAAAAAAGGATTTGGTGAAGCTGACAACATTTCAGTCTTTTGATAAAATTCAGCGGGGGGGCGAGTTCAAAGTCGCTGTCAAGTTGGAAATCGAAAAAAACTGGCATATCAATTCCAACAAACCGAATGAAGATTATTTAATTAAATCGGAAATAAATTTTCCCGGCAAAACTCCTTTTGAAATTGAAACCATTCAATATCCCGAAGCAAAAAACGTTACATTCAGTTTTTCCGATAAGCCGGTTTCGGTGTACGAAGGAGAAGAATATCTCGGCTTGATTATCAAAGCGCCGAAGGATATAAAGCTGGGGAAATATCAAATACCTTTTGAGTTTACTTATCAGGCGTGTAACAATGCAAGTTGTATGTCGCCCGTTACTCTTAAAGATACAATTAATATCGAGATTGTAGGTAATCAAACCGCTATTGCCGAAAAAAACAACAAGATTTTTTCCAAATTAAATTTGAACTATACTGCGCTCAAAAAGGTTGACCGGGCGGAAGAAAGTACGCTTTCCAAAACATTGGAATCAAGCGGACTTTTAATCAGTTTGTTCATTATTTTCTTCGGCGGATTGGCGCTTAACTTAACTCCTTGCGTTTATCCTCTTATTCCGATTACAATCGGCTACTTCGGCAGCCAATCGGAAGGAAGCACAAAACGACTGGCGTTTCTCGGCGTGCTTTTTGTCCTTGGAATGGCTTTAACATATTCCGTTGTCGGCGTTGTTACGGCGATGAGCGGAGCCGTGTTCGGGACGTTAATGCAGAATCCGATTGTGATTGCGATTATCGCCCTCGTTTTGGTCGGATTGGCGTTAA
>JALWEC010000012.1 GCA_027036655.1 Melioribacteraceae bacterium | reverse complement strand
CGTCCCGGATAAGGATGCGGTATTCTCGGATGGAATTGCAATTACGTCAATTCTACATCTTGACGCGGAAAGCAGCGTCGAGCCGGTGCGTTATCCTTCCGGCTCGGGATTTTGGCGGCTGCTGATGTTCCCGATGCTTGACGGAAAAAATTGGTTGATTCGTCTAAGTAAAGTAGCAGGCGAGCTGGCGCGTCATCCTTTTAAGTGGCTGAGATTGTATTTTATTCCGGATTGGGCAAAGCAAACTCAGATTTTACTTTTTATGCAGACAATCGATTCAACCCTTCGATTTGAAAAAGGGGCTTTCAGGATGAAGACGAAAGTCAGCAGCGGAAAGCCGCCTACGGCTTTTATACCGGAAGCGCAGCAAACTGCAAAAAGGTTTGCAGAGATTGTCGGCGGAACTCCCGAAGCTCTCCTTTCGGAAACGCTTCTCGGGATTCCGACTACGGCGCATATTCTCGGAGGCGCGACAATGGGAAAGGATAAATCGGAAGGGGTGATCGACAAGGACAACAAAGTTTTCGGATATAAAAATATGTTCGTTTGCGACGGCTCAATGATTTCGGCTAATCCGGGCGTTAATCCATCGTTAACAATTACCGCAATTACAGAACGCGCAATGAGTAAAATTCCGATGAAAAATATTAACTAAAAAAGGAAGCTTTATGAAAAGTTTATTAAAAGCAATTCTAATTTTATCGCTTAACAGTCTGATTTTATTGGGGCAGAGCTATCCGCCGGACGTTGCGGAAGTATTAAACAAAGCGGGAAATAACAGAGCCGAACTTGTACAAGTTATAAATCATTATTCAGCGTCTCCGAAAGATTCATTGAAATTAAAAGCGGCTTATTTTTTAATCGGGAATATGGGAGAGCAATTTTACGCTCATTTTATCGTCGCCGATTCCCTAAAACGTGATATGCATTTTAATGTTTTGAATTATCCCAATTACACGGAAATGGTCAGGGCTTGGGATTCTTTGGAGACGATTTACGGACCTATTGAAAACATTAGGGATAATACGGTTTATGATTACAATGTAATTACCGCAAAATATCTTATCTCAAACATTGATTTGGCGTTTGAGGCGTGGAGAAAATTTCCGTGGGCGCATCATATTAACTTTAATGAGTTCTGCGAATACATTTTGCCATACAGAGGCTCCAACGAACCTCTCACGAATTGGCGTTCCTACTTTTACAAAAAGTATGCTTGGGTTGCCGATTCCGTGAAGGATAAATCCGATCCGGTGGAGGCTACTGTTTTAATAAACAATGATTTGCGGAAGTGGTTTAAATTCGATTCCCGTTTTTACAGACAATCTACCGATCAAGGTTTGACTGAAATGTTGCACAACAAAATGGGCAGATGCGAGGATATGACAAACCTTGCTATTTACGCGATGCGCGCAATGGGAATTCCGGTTACAAGCGATTTTACTCCTTATTGGGCAAAGACCGGGAACAATCACGCCTGGAACGCGGTTATTTCCAAAACAGGTAAGCCGATTATTTTTATGGGCGGACTAACGAATCCGGGCGAGTACAAACTGAACCAGGCAAAGGCTAAGGTTTACAGAAAAATGTTCGCCAAGCAGCCGACTTCTCTGGCGGCGCAAATTCCCGATTATGAAAAAGCTCCCCCTTACATCAACAGAAATAATATTATTGACGTTACGCCGGAATACGGACCGGTAGCGGACGTTAAGCTGAAACTGAAAAAACCTAAACCCGATTCCGTTTCTTATGCGTACATCGCCGTCTTCAACAGCGGAGAATGGAAAGCCCTTAACTGGAGTAAAATCGGAAAGGATAAATCGGTAGATTACAAAGCGATGGGACTCGACATTGCTTATTTGCCCGTTTATTATAAGAACGAAAAAGTTATTCCCGCCGGAGAA
>JALWEC010000011.1 GCA_027036655.1 Melioribacteraceae bacterium | reverse complement strand
ATATTATTCTTTATAAAAACGAAAAACGCAGAAGGAAACTGGGCGTTCTTCATTCGTTAAGGCAGCAGAAAAAATCAAGCAAGCCCAATAATAATTTTGCTTTGGCTGATTTTATTGCCCCGAAAGAATCCGGAATTGCAGATTACATAGGGCTTTTTGCCGTAACCGCCGGAACCGGAATTGAGGACGCATTAAAGGAATTTGAAGCAAAACATGATGATTACAATGCTATACTGATTAAGAGTATCGCTGACAGATTAGCCGAAGCATTTACAGAATTGCTTCATCTTAAAGTTCGTACGGATTACTGGGGTTATGCCGAGGATGAAAATTTAACTTATGCCGAGATTGTTGAAGAAAAATATGTCGGTATCAGACCTGCGCCCGGTTATCCGGCACAGCCCGACCACACAGAGAAGAGAATAATTTTCGATTTGCTGAATGTTGAAAAAGAGACCGGAATAACTTTAACCGAATCGATGGCAATGCTTCCGACGGCTTCCGTGAGCGGATTATTTTTTGCGCATCCGAAAGCCAAGTATTTCGGAGTTGGGAAAATATTAAACGATCAGCTTGAAGATTATGCAAGACGAAAAAAGATGAAGGTTGAAGAAATGCGGGAATGGCTTAAGCCCAATCTGTTGGGCGAATAAGTTTTTCTCCTAACGGAACCTTATGCTTGCTTCGTCGTTAAATAATTTTATTTTGCTTATAATAAATAAAATAGGTTTTGCTGAAAATAATAAAGGATATAAAAATGGTTAAAACTTTTATTCACGCGTTAATATTGTTGGTTTTGCTTGCGGGATGTTCCAATCATAAAGAGAATCCCGATAAAGGAAAAGCGCCAAATAAAACGAACAATAAAGATAATTCATTAGTCGAGTATTTTTCTAAGGATTCGAGTTACTCAATAAGTTTTCCCGAAGATTGGCAAGTTAAAAAGGGAAGACAATCTTTTCAGCTTATGGCTTTAACTCCTCTTGCCGATTCGAGCGATAAATTCAGAGAAGATATTATTGTTTTCAGAGAAAAGTTCCCGAAAGACGTTAAAGATCTTGACGGCTATATTGACTATACAAAAAAGAAGATCTCAAAATTATTGAAAGATTACAAAGAGGGGAAATCAGGGAAAGCCAATATAAACGGACTTAAAGGAAGATGGTTTGAATATTCGTTTACTCTGAACAAAAACATAAAGAATAAATGTTTGGCTTATGTTTATGATAAAGATAAGAATGCGTACGTAGTTCTTGCTTCGGCGTTGGATACTACATACGACAGTTTTAAACCCCTGTTTGAACGGATAGATTCCACTTTTATTCTTAATCGAAAATACCAGTTGCGTCAAAGTAAAAGGTAACTTTAGCACCGGCCGTTGTTTCACAATTATTTTGGAAGAGGGAATAAAGAAGTTGAAAAAAGACGACCATTCGTTTAAATATTTGAATGCTTTGCATAACCCCGTAATATGTAATTCTGATACTCCGCCAAGGCGGAGCCGCAGTCGTCGCAAGCTTCTCTTTAGCAATGCCAAAAAAATTAGGCTAAACTTCTCACTGTCATTCTGAGTTAAGCGAAGAATCTCAAAATCAGTATTTGCTCAAATGTCCGGTAGGAGATTGCCCCCATCCAAAAAACGGTCGGGGCAAGCACGTCGCTTCGCTCCTCGCAATGACACTAAATACTAAACCCAAAATTGTCATTAGAATTTTTTCTAATCTAAAATTTTTAAGAAAAAGACTATTTTTTGTAACGTAGATTGCTTGTAATCTGCGAAAAAACAGCATAATGCTAAATTTTTTCAGCCACAGTCCGCCGTGGCGGACTGTGCTACAAATAGAACGAATAAGATTTTCTTACATGGTTTTTTGTCTAAAATTAACAGCTTGGCAGTTAGTTAA
>JALWEC010000010.1 GCA_027036655.1 Melioribacteraceae bacterium | reverse complement strand
ATTTTTATGTGGATAGGGGGTGTTCCGTTGCCGATTCCCGTTCCCTTTGCGGTTTTTCCACTTGACAGAGGACGACATTCCGGACTGATTTTGCCGAGTTACGGACAGGACGCACTGCGCGGTTTTTATTTAAGGGGATTAGGATATTACTGGGCAATCAATGATTATATGGATTTATCAGCCGTCGGCGATTACTATTTTAAGGGAGGCTGGGGAGCGCGTTCCCGTTTTCGATATAAAAAAAGATACTCCTTTAACGGCGAGGCAAATTTCGGTTATTCCTATATCGGGATTGGGAATAAAGGCGAACCGAACTACACGAGGAGAACCGATTGGAACTTAAGTTGGAGGCATTCTCAATCCTTTACTCCGACCGCAAAGTTAAACGTAAACCTTAAGTATTACACTTCCGATTACCTTGCCAATAATTCGGTTAACTACGATAAACTTTACCAGCAGAATGTAATTTCCAACGCGACTTTTTCCAAACGGTGGGACAGCGGAGTAAGTTTAAATATGAATTACTACAGAAGTCAGAATTTAAAGTCCGGAGCCATACAGGAAAAGCTACCCAACTTATCATTGAACCTCCCGATTATTTATCCGTTCAGAAGTTCCTTTTCTTCTCCCGCAAAGATGAAATGGTATGAAAAAATCGGACTGAAATATAACAGCGCTTTCAGAAACCAGCATAACCGTACCTCCGCAAGCGATTTGTGGAAGCTTGGCATTCAGCATAATCTCACGCTTAATTCATCTGCGAAAATCGGTTATTTTAATATTTCTCCCTCAGTGAATTACCGCGAAAAATGGTACAATCATCACACTAAAATTTATGATTTTGTTCATCCCGTTACGGACGCGAACGGCGGAACAAGCTATGTTGACAGTATCGTTACAAGCAGAGTAAAATCCTATGATTTTGTCCGTTCGTTTAATCTTTCATTTTCCGCTTCAACCAAAATTTACGGGATGGCGAACATTAACGCTTTGGGTATTGAAGCTTTCCGTCACACGGTGATTCCTTCCGTTTCATATTCTTATCAGCCCGATTTTTCATCGGATAAATTCTCATATTATGATTCCTACGAAAAGGCGAACGGTACGGTTGTCCGGTACGATAAATATTCAAACGAGATTTTCGGCGGAGTAAGCGGGAGCGAAAGGCAGAACGCCCGCTTCAGCGTTAACAATATTTACGAAATTAAAACCTCTAAAGATCCGACCGACACGACTTCGAGGCAGAGAAAAATTAAGCTCTTAACGTGGTCGGTAAGTTCACAATATAATTTCAGCGCTGACAGCTTAAACCTTTCCGATATGAATTTGCGTTACAGAACAAGTATCGGTGATTATCTTTCGTTCAACGGGGGAACGTCATTTACATTTTACGATTTTAACGGAGGAAGAAAAATTAACCGTTTTCTTGTCTCCGAAAAGAAAGGGTTAATGAGATTAACCGGAACTTCAATCAGTATTAATTCAAGAATTTCGGGCGATAAAATAAAAGCGCTTGCTAATTCTACAACGGACGAAGATTCACTGAAAGAAAAACTCAGGTTACAAAAAAACAGGAACAACCAATTCGATGTTGACGAAACTGATACCTCCATTCCTTGGAGTTTGGATTTTACTTACAACTACAGATTTTCCAAGCCTACTCCGCTCCCGGGAATTGTAAGCTCGTCGGTAGCCGCAAGTTTGAGTTTTAATCTTACTAAGGGCTGGAAATTTACTTTCCGCTCAAATTATGATTTTATCCGCGAAGAAGTTTCCGCTCCCGTTGTTTCCGTTTACCGAGATATGGGCTGTTGGGAGATGATGTTTACTTGGCATCCCGTTGGCGTTTACCGTGGTTTCAGATTTAATATCCATTTGAAAGCGCCGGAGCTGCGGGATATCAAACTTGAAAAGAGTAAAAATATTTTTTCAGGCAGATGATGATTACATATTTGATTGATGGAAATAATCTTATGTGGAAGATGCCGGAATTAAAAAAGCTGGCAAAAGATAATTCACCGGAAAGCCGCGAGAAACTGATTTTCAAATTGGACAGATTTTTTGACGGTAAAAAATTCAAGGTAATTCTGTTTTTTGACGGCGCTCCTAATGAAATTGTACGAAGCAATAAAATGAGGATTAAGTTTTCTTACGCAGAGCCTGCCGATGTTTTGATTAGGGAAGAGATTAATAGACTTAAAACCAAGCACACGGCGGTTGTCGTTTCCTCGGATGCGTGGATAAGGGATTATGCAAAAGTGAACGGCTGCAAAGCGCTCAGAAGCGAGGAGTTTGTCCGTGAAATTGAAGAAGCGTTTCGTACCGACGAAGAAAACGATAGAATAAAAGGGATTGATAACCAAGAGATTTTATCATTGTTCACAGATGATGAATAACGGATTGACATAAAAATATCCTTCGCATTTTTATATAAATTTAAGATTTACCAGGTTTGGTTTCAGCATAAAAATTTCTTCCTGTTTTTTACATTCCCGCTCGTTTATTTACTTTACGCCTGATAATAATTTAGCTCTTCTTCCTTTAATTTTTGCCCTAAAATAGTTATTTTATAATTATCATAATATGAAAATATCCATTTTAGGCTCTTTTCTTATTGATTGTTAAAAATTTCTCTAATCCCTATAAATAAAGGGGTAGAGCTTGTAACGAAAATAATTGTTCTAACAACTTGATTATTTTGGAGAAAAACTATGTTAGAAATCAGAGGACATGCAAGAGGCGGACAAGGTATGGTAACCGCGTTCGAAATTCTTGCAAAAATTTTCAGTAAGCTTGGAGATTACCATGTGCAGTCGTTTCCCGCATTCGGCGTTGAAAGGACAGGCGCTCCGATCCAAGCTTTTTTAAGAGTGGCAAAAGGTGAAATTTATAATCGAAGCAATGTTTATAATCCCCACTTAATTGTAGTATTTGACGAATCCTTACTTGAGCAGGTACCCGTTTTTGACGGACTTCGCGAAGGTGGTTCGGTGCTTTTAAACACTGAGCGTTTATTGGAAAATTTCAAGGAAAAAGCGGAGAGTGTTTTTACCGTTCCCGCAACCAAGATTTCTCTTGAAAAAGGTTTGGGAAGCAAATCGCTTCCGATTGTAAACGCCGCAATGATTGGCGCAATAATAAAATTAATAGACGCCGATATTGATATTGCCAAAGCTGTTGTAGCGTCAAACGTTCCCGTTAAGCCGGAAGCAAACGCGGAAGCGTCCGAGATTGCCTTTAACAGCATTGTTGGTTTGGGGAAATCGGAATTAAACTTAAATGAGTTTTTAAACACTACTAAGATAGACGAAAATCCCGTTGACGATGATTTTTTGAAGTCAGTCGGCGAACCGGAGATTGATAAATTCTCCGAGCCGTATTGGTCGCAGCCGATGTCTTTGAATAAAACCGGCAATTGGCGGGTTTTAACTCCCGAATACACAACGAAGTTAGCTCCATGTTCTTCCAACTGCCCGGCAGGCACGGACGTAAGAGAGTTTATTAAACTTTCGGGCGAAGGAAAATTTGAGGATGCCGTTGAAATTATTTACAAACACAATCCTTTTCCGGCTGTTTGCGGAAGAGTTTGCCCTCATTTCTGCGAGCAGGCTTGCAACCGTAACGAATTGGACGAAGGAGTTAACATTGGGGCCGTAGAAAGATTTCTCGGAGACAGATTCAGAAATACCTTACCTGAAAAAACTCCGATTCGGTACGAAGAAAAGATCGGCGTAATCGGCGGAGGTCCCGCGGGACTTACAGCGGCGTTGCAGCTAAGGCGAAGAGGTTACGATGTAACTGTGTTTGAAGCGGCTCCGCAAGCAGGCGGAATGATGCGTACAGGAATCCCAAAATTCAGATTGCCCGATGTCGTCCTCGATGAGGAGATTGAAAGGATCCGGCGCGAAGGAGTTAAAATCGTTACAGATAAGAAAATGAAAATTTCGGATTTGGAAGATGAATTCGCGGCGGCAATTGTCGCGGTTGGTTCTCACATCGGAAGCAAAATGCATGTTGAGAATGAAGACCAAATTATTGACGGAATTGATTTCCTTTATGACTTTAAATTAAAGGGCGATAAATACGGAATTGAAAAAGGCGATGAGATTGCAATCATCGGCGGAGGCAATACGGCAATTGACGTTGCGAGAACCTCCTTGCGACTTGGCGCCGTCCCGACAATCTATTACAGAAGAACTTCCAACGAGATGCCCGCAATTGCTCACGAGGTTGACGAGGCAATTGCCGAAGGCGTTAAAATAGAGTTTCTTACCGCGCCAATCGGCGTAACCGGCAACGGTAAGAACCTGATTGTTTCAATGACTAAAATGGAACTCGGCGAGCCGGACGAATCTGGAAGAAGAAGACCGTTGCCTGTTCAAGGATCGGAATATGAAATTAAAGCGAATAAAGTTATCGCCGCAATTGGGCAAAGATTTGATGAATTTGTTTTCGACGGCAATAAAGTTGAACCTGCGCAAGGAAAAATGAATATTGATTCAAAAATCCCGGTTTTCTGCGCGGGCGATATGGCTTGGGGTGGAACAGTTACCGAAGCAATCGGTAGCGGGAATAAAGTTTCGGACGAAGTCCATGCTTATTTCCGTTCGCTTCCATACAGTCACGAAGAAAATCATCCTAATGTTGTAATGCCGGTTGATATTAATTTCACTTACTACTTGCCTACGCCAAGAATCAACAACATTGTAAAATATGATATCGACCTTTTTGATAATTTCGACGAAGTTGTTGAAGGATTAAAAGAAGAAGAAATCGTTAAAGAAACTTCCCGTTGTATGCACTGCGGTGAATGTTTCAGCTGCGGCAACTGTTATAATTATTGTCCCGACGCCGCGATTCACATTGATGATGGAGGGCGTTTGCGCATTGATTATGACTATTGCAAAGGATGCGGAATATGCGTTCAGGAATGCCCATGTTCGGCAATGACATTTAATCTGAAAGAGGTGGTTTATGAATAATATAAAAGAAATCACAAAAGAAGTGAATGAAACTACAGATAAATTTCCTCGTCATGAAGAGAGAATTTTAAAAGGTAATTATGCTGCTTCGGAAGCGGCAAAGCTTTGCAGAGTGGGATTTATTCCCGCTTATCCTATTACTCCTCAAACAACGATTGTGGAAGACCTTTCCGACAAAGTCGGGAAAGGGGAACTGGATGCCGAATATGTAAATATGGATAGCGAGCATTCCGTATTTGCTGCAGCAATGGGAGCGGCTTTAACGGGAGAAAGAGTTTTTACCGCAACCGCCGGTCAGGGGCTTTTTTACGCGCACGAAGTTCTTCATGCTATTGCGCATTACAGACTTCCCATGGTTGTCTGCAATGTTGGAAGACCTTCTATTCCTTGGAATATTTGGTCTGACCAGACCGATTCTCTTGCTCAGCGCGATACAGGCTGGGTCCAGTTTTACGGAGAAAGCTCGCAGGAGGTTCTCGACAGCGTAATTCAGGCGTATATTATAGCAGAACGACTTGAACTGCCCGTATTTGTTGTGCTTGATGCGTTTTATCAAAGCCATACAAGCGAAAATGTTTGGGTACCCGAGCAATCTTTGGTCGATGAATTTTTACCGCCTAAAGACAGAAGGAATTACGAGATTGACGTTGAACATCCCAAAGCGGTTGGCGGTTTGGTTCAGCCGGAACATTACGGTAAATTTAATTTCAAATATTGGGAAGCGCTCCAAAAAGTGGAGGATCTAACCAATGAAATCGGGAAGGAATTCGGCGAGCATTTCGGTCGTGAATACCAAGCCGTTGAAGCGGTTAATATCGGTCCGGAGACTAAGACTGTTCTTGTAACAATTTCGAGTATCACGACAACCGC
>JALWEC010000009.1 GCA_027036655.1 Melioribacteraceae bacterium | reverse complement strand
AACGCCGTTGCCGTACTGAGAAAACTGCAGAAAAAATTTCCGGCTTCAAATTACGCGGACAAAGCGCAATACTTAATCGGCTGGACGTTCTTTAAACAAAGAGCTTATTTGCAAGCTGTAAAAGAGTACAAAGCCGTACTCGAACAATATCCTAAATCAAAACTTCGTCCCGTAATTTATTATTCTCTCGGAGACTCTTACTACAATATGCGAAATTATTCAACGGCTGTTTCATATTACAAACGACTGCTCGATAATTACTCCGATACTAAATTTATTTTCGACGCGATTAACGGAATTCAATATTCTTACACGGCGCTCGGCGCTCCGGAAAAGGCCGCAAAAATCATTGACGAATATATTTTAAGAAATCCCTATTCAAAATACGGCGATAAAATATTAATTAAGAAAGGGGAAATCTTTTTCAACGCAAATATGTTTACCAAAGCCAAGCTGGCATTCAAGGAATTTATCGCAACTTATCCCAACAGCACGCTTGTTCCTTCGGCTTACTATTGGATTGGAAAAAGCGCTCTTAAATTAAATCAGTTTGCAGACGCAGAATTTAATTTACGAAGAGTAATTGACGATTATCCGAACTCCGAAAGCGGAATTGCGGCGGCGGCAGATTTGGCGAAGTTATATCTCGACAAAAAAGAAGACAACAAAGCGATTGAAATTCTCGACGCCGTTTTAAACAAAGCCGACAAATCTGATAAGTTTGCCGAACTTATTTATTATAAAGGACTTGCCGAAATTGATTTGGGCAGAATTAAAGAAGTTTACACTACTTACAATTCGCTGATTTCCAACTATCCGGAAACAATTTTTGCCGATAAGGCAAAAATCGAATTGGGAATTCTTGAACTTTCAAGGAATTCATTTCTTACCGCAGAACAAGTATTTTCGGAAATCGGAAAAAGAAGAAAAGACGACGTAGGCGCTAAAGCCCAATATTTATACGGCGAAACTCTATTCACCGAAGGTAAATTCAATCAGGCGATTTCCGCGTTTGTGCGAGTTAAAACCGTTTTCGCCTCTTTTAAAGATTGGGTTGTAAAATCGGAACTTAGAATCGCGGACGCTTACGTTAAGATGCACAACAAAAGAAAAGCGAAAAAATTGTACCGTAAAATCTACTTGCGACATAAATATGACGAATACGGCAGAGAAGCGAAAGCCAAACTGAGGAGGTTAAGATGAAAAAGATTTTTGCCGTTGTTTTAATTCTTGCTTCTTTAAATTTTGCGCAAGGCGTTGATTTGCCCGACTTCGTCGTCTCGGGCACCGAAAACGTTACTCTTCCCGTGATAAAAAAGAATAAGCCCAAGCTCGTTCTTCCGCTGGGAAACGCCTTTTTTATGCACAAGTTTTCTCCCGAAGATTTCAGCGTTTCATATATCGCCGAATCGGACACAAACTACATTCATCCTTTTAAGCGGAACAAAAATTACCGGCAATACGCTAAAATAACTTCGGGATTTAATGTTCTTCCCGCCGCAAATGTTTTCTGGGGATTTCCTTTGAAGAACGGCTATCTTGATTTTAAGTTTAAAGGAGAAAACCGGCTTAACTATATTCCTTTTGCGGGACGAACAAACTTTACGGGCAGCGTTAACTTAAAGCTGTACACAAATTATAATGCCGATAAATTACCGAGAAGTTATTTCAATATTAACGCAAACGGCAATTTTTCCGATTACAGATTTTACGGTTCGATTACTCCGAGTTTGAGGCGCAAAGTGTCTTTCGGAAACGCCGGAGTTACATTTCATCACTTTACAGGGGACAAACTAAATCTTACGGCGGGTGTTTCGGGTGAGGACTTCCGTCTGCTCAAAGAAAACTTTACCGAGCAAAACGTAAGGGCGTCTCTCGGGATTAAGAAAAAATTCAGCGCGTTTACAT
>JALWEC010000008.1 GCA_027036655.1 Melioribacteraceae bacterium | reverse complement strand
GTTGGGGGAAGTTCGTAACTCTGCTCCCTGCAATGACGGGACAGCATCTTACGGCTGACTACCGAGAATTCGGGGAACCGAATTTAATCTACAAATTAATTATCTGATGTTCGAAGGACGTGATTGATAATTCATCGAAAATAAGTTTTAGAACATCAAGTCCGTATTTGTTTGCAAAATAGACGAAGTTAATTATTTCTTCCTGCGCTTTACCATTGGGGCGGAACTGATTTTTCAGAAGTTTGGAATGTCGGATGATCGCTTGAACTTTTGAAGCGTTCGACCTTTCTCCCTTTTTCCGAAGAATTGCTATTAATTTCAATATTCCGTCTCTTACTTCCTGTGCATCCTTGGTTAAATCGGGGTCGATTGCAAAAAGTTTCTCTTTAAGGCGGTCAATTGCAAAATCAATCTCGTGTTCCGTATCATCAAAAATCGAATTGATATGTGAATTCGGATCGGAACGAAGGATTTTGTCGGTCAGTTCCTTTTCACTTAAAACGAAAATGCTCTGAGGAGTAAGGTTGTAAAGCTCTATTTTTTTTTGCAGAAAACTCTCATTCAGCGTTGCGGAAGCTCTAGGGTAGAGTAGGGGAGTTTCCAAATTAAAATAGGAATAATAGGGAATTACCTGAGGGAAGTAATTCATTTCATTGGGACCGGCAATTGTAACTGCTGTAGGTAAAATCATATCCTGCACTATCGGTCTTAAAATAACATCGGGTGAAATTTTCTCCGGATTAGAATTTATTATCTCAAGTATTTCGGATTCCGACAAAATCTTTCTCGTATTTCCTATTCTAAAACCCCGCTCGTGCGGCTCAAGGCGAAGTCGTCTGTTTTTATCTAACAGATAGAGATTAACCGGATGCACTTTTAATTGTACGTGATAATTTTCTTCCAACCGAGCGCTTCGCTGAATCCCCAACATGGCAAGGGCTTCTCGATTTCTAACTGTTTCGGAAAACAAGCCTCGCGCCAAAAGTTTTGGCTCCCGTTCGTTAAAATCAAAAATGATTAATCCGTATTCGTCAAATAAATTAAAAAGAAGTTTTCTGAACGCTTCGGTATATGTTTTCCCGATCCGATAAGTTCCGGAAATCAATTCACGAACTTGTTCGGAATGTTCTGTTTTTTTTAATATAGAAAAAAGTTCTCCTGTTGTTTCCTCAATCTCTTCGTCAAGGATAATATCGCCCACGCTTCCCAAGTTCTCTTCTTCGGTTAACGAACTTTTATATTCAACTTTTTTTACTCCGCTCTCTTTTGTGTAAGTGTAAGTTTTATTAACAGTTTCAAAACCGTGATCTTCTCCTTCGAGCCAGAAAACAGGAACAAAATTAAGGTCTTCATATTTTTCTTTAAGCAAACGGCTGAGTTTGACGGCTGAAATAATTTTATAAAAATATCCGAGCGGTCCCCCGAACAAGCCGAGCTGCTGGGCTGCGACAACCGCGAAAGTCTTATTTGAAAGGAGAGAGTTTATGTTTTTCTTAGTCAGTTGCGAGGGTGAATAAGGTAAATATTGTGATTTAATAATCTCAACTAATTTCTGTCTGTGAGGGAGTTCTTTTTGTGAAACTGTCTGAATATGGTCGTTAAAAGTTTCCTCGTTTCTAAAATTTTTTAAGTAAAAATTTTCCACATTTTCAAAATCGTAGATGAAATCGAGCATTAAATCTTTGTAGCCGGGTATCTCGTTGTAATCAATAAACATGTGAACTCTCAATAATTAATAAATTATTAGATAAAAATGTTTTGATAATTCAAACAATAAAAATAACTTTTTCGTAATAAATATTTCCTTAAAATAATTTATTAGGAACCTTGCGGTTTGCGTCAAAAAAAATGTAACCGAACAGAAAATAAAATAGATACGTTGCGTCATAATAAAAGTAACCCAAAAAGAAGG
>JALWEC010000007.1 GCA_027036655.1 Melioribacteraceae bacterium | reverse complement strand
GTATTAACCTCATTGGCTTGGGGACAAAATAAGAATTACGAAATCGGATCGATGAATCCACAGATGCAGAGATACAATGGTGGTTTATATGATTACTCCGATCCGACGGATGTGAATATTAAAGTTTCGGTTTGGGGATTTGTTCGCTATCCGGGTAAGTATGTTGTCCCGATTTACACAAACGTTTTGGATTTATTATCTTATGCCGGCGGTCCTTCGGACGCGGCTCATCTTGACGATTTGAGATTATACAGGGTCCTTCCCGATTCAACTCAAAAACTTTATAAGTTTGACATTAACGATATTTGGTGGGGCGAGCAGTTGGAATCCGACACGCTGAAGGTACCTCAACTAAAAGCGGGAGATATTCTCTCGGTTCCCGGAAGTCAGAAATATTATTTGAGGGATTGGTTATCAATGGTATTGTCAATCTTCTCGGCATTAACTTCATTAGCAATTTTATTAACTAGATAGGGATAGTTTAGAAGTGGGAAATTACGAACCAAGACAATTTGATGAAGAGGAAGGAACTTCTCTACGTGAATATATTAATTTACTCAGACAATACATTGTGCCTATTACATTAATTACTCTTGCCGGTTTGGCAGTCGCTATCGTTTACGCTTTAACGGCGCGGGATATTTATCAGTCAACAACATCTCTCAAAATTCAGAAACCTTCGGGGAATATTCTTGACGCTCCTTTGTTGCCGGAGTTTTCAGATTTCGGCAGCGACAGATTTATAGCTAACGAAATTGAAGTTCTAAAAAGTTATACTGTTCGTGAACGAGTAGCAAAGGATTTAATTGCCCAGTATCACCAGATTAATGTGCCCGATAGTTTTTATTTAATTCTTGATAAAGATTTGATAGGTTCCGATTCCAAAGACCAACTGCTTTCGGTGCATAATATTGCAACAAGTATTCTTAAAAAGAAAGTATCTATAGATCAAAAACGGGGTCTGGATATTGCTGAAATAACAGTCGAATCTCCATCGGCTTATGAAGCTACTTTAATAGCAAACGATTATGCGCGAGCTTACAAAGAAATTAATTTATCATATAATCGCGAGCAGTTGGTTACGGTCCGGACGTTCTTGGAGAAGCAACGCGAAGTGATGAAAAAGGAGCTTCTCCTTTCCGAGAATAAACTCCAGGCTTATCAGGAAAAAGAAGGGATAATCGAACTTTCGGAACAGGCTACAGCACTTATTCAGCAGATTACGGATATTCAGACCAAGATGAACGAAGCGCAGATGAACATGGTAATTGCGGAAAAAAGCGTTGCTGCACTTTCGTCTCAGTTAAAACAGCAGAACCCGAAGCTAAAAGCTTACCTTGACAACTTTGCAACGGAATCATATTTGCAGGGACTGCAGGACCAAATTGCAAAGTTGGAAGTTCAAAGAGACGTAGCTATTTCGGATAACAAAAACGCTAAGAGGCTGCATTCAGTAGTCGCCGATTTTGACAAACGAATTGCGATTATGAAGAAGAAGTTGAATGATAAAGTCGCAATATATAAGGAAAGTATTTTTGCATCAAGCCCCGAAGAGATTAAAGCTCTTACACAGCAACTGCTGGATCAAGAGATTGCTTATCAAGGCTATAAGGCGTCATATAAAGAGTTAAAAGCAATTTATGATAATTTTGAATCTAAATTTAACGAGCTACCGAATCGTTCTATTGAGCTTGCAAGATTGCAGCGCGAAAGAATGGCGAATGAAAAATTGTATCTGCTGATTGAAGAGAAATATCAGGAAGCGTTAATCAATGAACAGGCGACTCCCGGCAATGTGCTGATAATTGACAAAGCTCGTTATCCTTATAAACCTGCAAAACCGAATAGAAAACTTATAGTTCTTATCGGATTGATTCTCGGCGGCGGCTTCGGCTTCGGTTATGCATTTGTTCGCAACTATTTTGATAACACAATTAAAACGCCGGAAGATATTCAGAGGAAAAATATTAATGTGTTGGCTTGGGTCCCTGAAATAGAAGGTCTTGAAGAAGGGAATAAAGAGTTTGAATTTATTGTTTCTAAAAAGCCGGATTCAATCCCCAGCGAAGCTTTTCGTTCGTTGAGAACAAGAATCAATTTTTCTAAGATAAAAGAAACGCCGATTCAGACAATATTGGTTACGTCTTCAGCTCCGCGTGAAGGAAAAACTACGGTTTCAGTTAATATAGCCGGTACGTTTGCCATGTCGGGGAAGAAAACCGTAATACTTGATTTGGATTTGAGAAAACCGAGAGTTCACCATTTATTTAATGCGCAAAAAACTCCCGGCGTTACCGATTATCTTTTCGGCGATATATCGTACGAAAACTTAATCAGAAAGAGCGAGATCGATAATCTCTTCTATATTAGCGCCGGTACTATCCCTCCGAATCCGGCTGAAGTTTTAGGATCAAAACAGATGCAGGATCTCTTGCAGAAATTGAGCGCTGATTTTGATATGGTAATTATTGACTCTCCTCCAATAGTTGCCGTTACCGATGCGGAAATTCTTTCTAAAATAGTTGATGCCACTATACTTGTGGTTTCGGCAAATATCACTGAAATAGATTTAATGGAAAAAGCCGTTGAAATTCTCTCCGCAAACGGAGGTTCGTTTATCGGAGTACTGCTTAACAGATTCAGTTATCGTAGCGGATACGGTTCTTATTATAAATACTATTATTATTACGCGCGTCCGGATCAAAAAAACCGACGGAAAAAGGAATTAAAAGGATAGAAATGAAAAGAGCTGTTATAACAGGAGGAGCAGGGTTCCTCGGTTCACATTTATGTGATAAATTGCTGGAAAACGACATTGCCGTTGTCTGCATCGATAATTTACTTACGGGCGATATTTCAAATATCGAACATCTTTTCGGTAATGAAAATTTCACTTTCATCAAACATGATGTAACAAATTTTATTCATGTTTCGGGGGAAGTAGATTATGTTCTCCATTTTGCTTCTCCGGCAAGTCCGATTGATTATTTGAAACTTCCAATCCAAACGCTAAAAGTGGGTTCGCTCGGTACGCACAAAGCCCTCGGACTCGCAAAGGAAAAAGGGGCGACATTTTTGATTGCGTCAACATCCGAGGTTTACGGGGATCCCGATATTAATCCGCAAAATGAAGAATATTGGGGAAATGTTAATCCGATCGGACCGCGAGGCGTTTACGACGAAGCCAAGCGTTTTGGCGAGGCGATGACAATGGCTTATCACCGTTATCACGGAGTCGATACGCGAATCGTTCGCATATTCAACACTTACGGACCCCGCATGCGCCTGAATGACGGACGCGCTTTGCCTGCCTTTGTTTCTCAAGCATTAAAAGGAGAGGATGTTACGGTTTTCGGCGATGGTTCACAGACCCGAAGTTTCTGTTATGTGGATGATTTGGTTGAAGGGATTTTCAGACTTCTTCTCTCCGATGAACATGACCCGGTTAATATAGGTAATCCCGATGAAATTTCCATTTTGAGTTTTGCAGAAGAAGTAATCGAGCTGCTTAATTCCTCGAGCAAAATTGTGCAGAAACCGCTTCCGGTTGATGATCCGAAAGTCAGACGTCCCGATATTTCCAAAGCTAAACGTGTTTTGAATTGGGAGCCGAAAGTCAACAGAAGAGAAGGGCTTATTAAAACTCTCGATTATTTCAAAAAGAAAATCTGATTTTAATTCGGGGACTTTTAAGTCCCCGTTTTTGTTTTAAATATTCTATCGCGGAGTATCCGACAACCAAGCAAAAGCGGGTTAACATTCCGCCGTCAACGTCTGGAGACCAGTTGCTGTTGCGAGAAGCGTAGCGACTCGGAGACAATGGGAAAAAATCCTCTCTACGAGAGGGGGAGATTCAGACGGACAAAACATTCTTAATTGTAGTTTGCCGTGATATACTAAGTTTTTGCATATTTCTGTAAAATTGCCCGCTAATGTCTTTTTTATCTCAATGGAAAAAATTATATTTATATCTTAAATAATTTTAAGATATAAATTACAAATACATAAATCATAAATGGAGATTTTATGGCAACGGAAAGACAAAAAATCACGTTAGATGGTAACGAAGCTGTCGCAAATGTTGCGTTTAAGCTCAGTGAGGTTATAGCTATATATCCTATTACTCCATCCTCTCCAATGGGAGAACACTCCGACGCATGGTCGGCTATAGGCAAGAAAAATATTTGGGGAACTGTTCCTTCGGTTACTGAAATGCAGTCGGAAGGAGGTGCGTCAGGCGCGGTTCACGGTTCGCTGCAAGCCGGAGCATTGACTACTACTTTTACGGCTTCACAAGGATTGTTGCTGATGATTCCTAATATGTACAAAATTGCGGGCGAACTTACTCCTGCGGTTTTTCACGTATCAGCAAGATCATTAGCGGCACAGGCATTGTCAATTTTTGGCGATCATACGGACGTAATGCAGGTAAGACAAACCGGTTTCGGAATGCTTGCATCGGGTTCTGTTCAGGAAGCGCATGACATCGCGGCAATCGCTCATAAATCCACCCTAGAAACAAGAATTCCTTTCGTTCATTTCTTTGACGGTTTCAGAACTTCGCATGAAATTCAGAAAATCGAACAGCTTAATGACGAAGATTTAAGAGCGATGATTGACGATAAATATGTTCGCGCTCATAAAGAAAGAGCTTTAAATCCGGATAAACCTGTATTGCGCGGATCTTCCCAAAATCCTGATGTTTATTTCCAGGGTCGTGAAACCGTCAACAAATACTATCAAGCAGCTCCTGAAATTATTCAGAATGCAATGAATAAGTTTGCCGAATTAACGGGAAGGCAATATCACCTATTTGATTATTACGGAGCTCCCGACGCTAAACACGTTATTGTTCTTATGGGTTCCGGAGCGGAAGCGGTTAGAGAAACAGTTGAATATATGACTGAAAATATGGAAGAGAAAGTCGGTGTTTTGGTTGTTCGTCTTTACAGACCTTTCTCCAACGAGCATCTGCTTGCCGCATTGCCCAAGACCGTTGAAAAAATCGCGGTTCTGGACAGAACGAAAGAAGTAGGTTCCACGGGCGAACCTCTATACTTGGATGTTACTACGGCATTTGCCGAAGCATTCGCAAACGGAGAAGACAGATTTGCAACACAGCCGAGAATTGTAGGCGGTCGTTACGGACTTTCCTCCAAAGAGTTTACTCCGGCGATGATTAAAGCTGTTTTCGATAATCTTAAAAATGATAATCCTAAAAATCATTTCACAATCGGTATTCACGACGACGTTACAAATACAAGTCTTGAATGGGACCCGAACTTTATTACCGAAAGCCCGAAAGTTACCAAAAGCATGTTTTACGGTTTAGGTTCCGACGGTACCGTAGGCGCCAACAAAAACTCGATTAAAATTATCGGCGGCGAGACGGATAACTACACCCAAGGCTATTTTGTTTACGATTCCAAAAAAGCAGGTTCTACTACCGTTTCCCACCTTCGTTTCGGACCTGACATTATTCACTCGACATATTTAATTCAGGAAGCTGATTTTGTTGGGTGCCATCAATTTACTTTGCTCGATCATTTTGATGTGCTTGATAAATTGAAAGAAGGCGGAACGTTTTTGCTTAACTCTCCCTACAAAACGGAAGAGGTTTGGGATAAACTTCCGAGAAGAATGCAGGAAACAATTATTAATAAAAAGATTCAGTTCTACGTTATTGACGGCTACAAAGTAGCTAAGGAAGCGGGAATGGGACATAGAATCAACACTGTTATGCAAACTTGCTTCTTTGCTATTTCCGGAATCCTTCCTAAGGATGAAGCTATCGCTAAGATTAAAGGCGCAATTCAGAAATCCTACGGAAAGAAAGGCGAAGATGTCGTTAAGAAAAACTTTGCGGCTGTTGATGATGCATTGGCAAATCTGCATAAGA
>JALWEC010000006.1 GCA_027036655.1 Melioribacteraceae bacterium | reverse complement strand
CTACAATAAACTACACAATTCCCACTGTTGAGACAGGGCATGCCTTGGCTGTACAATTAAATGTTTACGACATACTCGGGCATAAGGTGGCAACGCTTTTTAACGGCGAGCGTGAAGCGGGAAAATATTCTGTTACATTTAATGCCTCGAATCTTCCGAGCGGAATTTATTTTTACACTTTAAGAGCCGGAGATTTTACAGCTACAAAGAAGATGATTTTGATGAAGTAAGAGATTATTGAAGGCATCAAAAGAGTTATACATTATAATTCAGAGTCTCCAATGAAATCGGAGACTCTGAATCTCAAAGTTAATAATTGCGCCGGCGCGGGGCAGGAGATTCTTCACTCCGCTTTGCTTCGTTCAGAATGACAAATGTAAGCAGAGTTAAGTATTGTAACTCTGATTCCGCCGTTTTTGGGCGGAAGAAAAATCTCGAAATAGAATTTAAGACGGCAATGTTGATTGAAGCTCCGCCTTCAATTATTCTCATCTATAATTTGAAATCTTGGAACAAAATCATATCTTTGTTTTAATATTAATTTATTCATAAAGTTAAAAGAGTAGATGAGTTATTACAACAGAGATTATTATCGTCCTACGGGATTCGGCGGATTTAGTTTTTTCCCTCCCGTTATCAAATGGCTTCTTATTATAAATTTTGCCGTATTTTTTATTCAGCAGATAGTACAGAACATTATGTTCGGGAATATTCCCGGCTGGTATGTTTTGAATCATTACTTTGCGCTTAATCCGATTGTCGGATTTGACAGATTCGGAGAGCCGTACAACTTTCAGATTTGGCAGCTAATCACTTACCAGTTTATGCACGGCGGTTTTGCGCATATCTTTTTTAATATGCTGATGCTTTGGATGTTCGGAATGGAAATTGAAAATATATGGGGTTCGAGGAAGTTTCTTGTCTTTTATCTCACTTCCGGAATTGGCGCAGGATTAACTCAAGTCCTTTTTTCGCCAATTTTAACCGGCGCGCTTGCGCCTACAATCGGCGCATCGGGAGCGATTTTCGGCGTGATGATTGCTTTCGGGATGATGTTTCCGAACCGTTATATTTTCGTCTATTTTCTAATTCCCATGAAAGCCAAATATTTGATTGCATTCCTGATGGCGATTGAAGTATTTTCAATCGGAGGAATGTCGTTTGTCGCGCATCTCGCTCATATCGGCGGCGCGGTTACGGGCATAATATTTATTCTGCTTGACAGAAAATATCATTTTAATTTTGACAGACTTTTTGATTCTCTGAGTAACATTACCAAACCGCGACCGAGAACAAAAAATCCTTTCGGGAGAAAAAATTCCGCGGGAGCTAATTTCCGCAAACCGTTTCGTCCCGCTCAAAAAGTTGAGGAAGCGGAATTCTACGATATTAATCAGCCGAACAACGTTAATCCGAACGATGTTACGGAAGAAGAAATTGACAGAATACTTGATAAAATCTCGAAAAGCGGTTATCAGAATTTAACCGAAAGGGAAAAGAAAATATTGTTTGAGGCAAGCAAGAAAAGATGAGAGCCGCCCTTTTCTTCTTACTGATTTTATTGGCTGTTGGATGTTCTTCTCATAAAGATAATCAAGTGGAGAGAATGTCTCGTCTTTATGTCGATTTGCTTATCGCAGGGGAAAAAGCTCCTTTCGATTCAACCGAAACTCCGGATGCGGTTTTTCAAAAGTATTCCGTTTCATCAAATCAGTATAAATTATTTATGGAAAATCTTAGAGCCGACCGCGATAAATGGCAGCTTTTTTTCAATTCTGCGCAGAGCTATCTTGACTCAATCAAAACCGCGAGGAAGGATTCAGCTTCGCTAAAATAATTCTTATTTCAGCGTAAGAAATCTCTGAGGACAGTTTTTCTTTTATTTCTTTCAAATCTGAAATTCCGCTCTCAACTAATTTCTTTACCGAAGCCATTTTCTCTTTGGAGATAACAGGGCTGATGTCTGTCTCCGGTTTATAAGCAAGAAGCGATTCAATTTGCATTGAAACAACTGATTCGGGAAGTTTTACAGAATTTGCAATTTCGGAAAGCGACTGTTTTTTCGAGAGTAAATTATCTATTGCCGTTAAGTTTTCCGGAAGTTCCTCAGTTTTCTTTTCTACTTTTTTCCCTTTTAGGATATCATTTATATCGGTCCTTTTGAAGTTAATAATTGTGGAAATAACATCCTCGCCAAATTTGTTCCAAAGCCGCGTGTTGGCTCCTTTTATTGCAAGGAACTCAAATTTATTTGACGGTTTCTTTTTAACAATTTCTCTTAAAAAGTCGTCGCGGCAAATCATATAGGGGGGCTGGTTAAATTTTTGTGCGGCGTCTTTCCTTACTTTAACAAGTTTATCAAAAAGCTGAAGTTCGGATTCGTAATCGTTAGGGTCCGGCGCTTTTTTTTGTTCTTCTACTTTCTCCTTATTTTCTATATATACTTTCGCATCCGCAAAAAACACTTTCCCTTTTTCCGAAAGAAAATCCAAAGCATCGCTCAATTCCTCTTTTGAGTAATTCCGGCAAACGCCGTAATTCGGCATCTCCATTGCTTTTATTGAGCGTGATTTTCCGGTTAAAGAGTTAATCAGTAAACTTCGATTTACGGCATCGTCAATATTTTCAAGTGTTTGAAGTATTATTTCCGAAAGATAAATATTTTGAGATTCGTCAGTCTTTTGCTCTTTGGGCAGACAATTATCACAGATTCCACAATGATAATCTTTCGTTTCTCCAAAATATTTCAAGATGTAATTCATCCGGCATTCCTTGGAGTCGGCGTACTTAACCATTTGCCGTAACTTAGTCAACTGATTCTCAATCAGTTTTTCGGTTTTGGCAAAATCAATTTGTAAATCCCGAGTTTGAACGCGCGTGGTTTTCATCCGGATGGTTTTGAATTCCTCCGGTTCGTTAAAAGCCACAATTCCAATTACATCAAGTTCGCGAAGCAATTCTCTTACTTTTGAAAAGGATATTGAAGAAACTCGCGCAATTTTATTCAGATTAATTTTTATCTCGTCCCGAAACGGAGCGGATAAGTACATTTTAGAAATAAACGTAAGAAGCTCGGCGTATTCCGCTCTCGCAATTTTTTGAATATATTTTTTCATTTCGGGAGGCGCAAGTAGAAAGCGGATTGTAAAATCGGAAAGAGTAGGGGAACTTGTTTCCAAATAACCTGATTCTGCAAGAATTGAGATTCCGTTTCCCAACTTCGATTTTGAAATGTTTTTGGCAAAGAAAAAATTGTAGAAACTCTTGTCCATTGGAATTTTTCCTTCGTAGAGGGAGCCGAGGGCAGTGCGGCTGTAGTCCGCAATCCCGTTGTAGATTATTTTGATTTCATCCATATTGGGATAAGAGTTTGAAATCAAATATTCGTGAATCGAAGAATCCCGTTTGGAATAGAGGAGAAAAATATTAGAGCGTTTTGCGTCTCTTCCGGCGCGTCCGATTTCCTGATAATAATTTTCGATTGATGCGGGAATGTTGTAGTGAACGATTGTCCGGATATTATCTTTGTCGATGCCCATCCCGAAAGCGTTAGTCGCCGTGATTATCTCCAAGTTTCCCGAAAGAAAATCGTCTTGAATTAATTTTCTTAATTCAGCCGATAAACCCGCATGGTAGTGATTCACGGAGTAGCCGTGAAGACGAAGGAACTCGGAAGTTTCTTCCGTCTCTTTGCGTGTTGAACAGTAAACAATTGCGGGAGTTTGGTTCTCTCTGAAAATGGAAAGCAATTCTTCTTTCTTTCGGTTCGTTTTGATAACTCTTAGCGAAAGATTTTCCCGCGCAAATCCGCGAACAAATATTTTGGGATTTTTCAATCGAAGCTGGACGACAATATCTTTTCGTACTTCAGGCGTTGCCGTAGCGGTGAATGCGGAAATTTTCCGGAGAGATAAATTTTCGGCAAATTCGTGAATCTTTCTGTAGCTCGGGCGGAAGTTGTGTCCCCACTCGCTTATGCAATGCGCCTCGTCAACGAAAAGGTATTCCCATTTTATTTCATTCAATCTTCTGCGGAAGTTGGGAGATTCTACCTTTTCAGGTGAGAGATAAAGAATCTTAATTTTTTGATCGTAAATATCTCTGAGTATTTTTTCCGCATCGAATGAAGTAACCGTACTGTTGATAAAAGCGGCTTTGGTTTTTTCCGTGTTAAGTTTATCCACTTGGTCTTTCATCAGTGAAATCATCGGGGAAATAACAATTGAGGGCTTTTCCGCAATCAGAGCGGGGAGCTGGTAACAAAGGGATTTGCCCCCTCCCGTAGGAAGAATCGCAACAACCTCATCTCCGTTAATTATCGATTCGATAATTTCCCGTTGACCGTCCCTGAACTCGGTGAAGTTAAACTCATTTTTTAACGATTCAAGCAGATTGATTTTCATTAGTTTGATTTAAATTTTTACTGCGCTAATGTAATAAAAACGGAGTGGAATATTTAGCGAAAAAAGAAAAACGGAAAATGGAGAATTTGAATCTCGTTTACTGATGCTAATAAAATGATATATAGGCAAACTGCCTTGGCGAACGGTTTGTTTTTTTGCTCTGTTTCGTCCGTTTTGGCGAACTTACTATATAACTTCCGGCTGCCGAATGTCCAAATATGGTTTAACTGCAAATGCTGAATAAATTAAGAAGTGTTTTACCTACTAAGGTTGAATATTAGTGTGATTACCGTATATCCGGTTCAACCCGTTTTTGAGTTAAATCTCCCTAAGATTTTTTTTAAGCAATATTATCGTTTAACAAATAAAAGATGGCAGTTTCTTTCTTCCCGAGCTGTTATTTTAGTTCCTTGATTACTCGGTCTTTCTTAGTCTCAAACGTTTTCGATATATGCTTAAATATTTCCACCGCTTCTTCAAATAGCTGTTTCTTCCAGCGGTAGATTAAGTTTGGGCTGATTTCATATTGTTCTGCTAATTGGCTGATACTTTTACTGTTTTCAAGTAGTTTTCGCAAGATTTTTACTTTCTGCTCCGGCGTAATTACTCGTTTATGCTTCTTCATTTTGGGATTTCCTTTTTCTCTAAATTAAACTATTTGAAATTCCATTTCCAACTGAAGCGGAACAGCTTGATTTTCTATTGGTGTTTACTTCTATATCTGCAAAACTTAATTGATGCATATTAATCCTCTGTTCGTTTATGTGTCAATTTATTTAAATTTTTGAACTTTGTCAGGTTTTTTTTAGGTTTTGCAAAGGTTTCCATAAAATAAATCTTGCTTGTTAGTAAAAACGAAAATATTCCCGGTTTTATTGATTCTGCTGCTGGCGGCTGCGGATTACTTTGCCCAAAGTTTATCTGATTCCCTTACACATTCCTCAAATGTTAATTACAAAACAGTTTCGGATACATTCCGGGTCGGTTTTGAAAACGCATACAGGCTTTCAAATCCCGCCGTGATTCCTTCGACATTAAAATTATCGGTTAACGGGGAAAATCTCAAAAATAAATTCTACCGGTTTGTTCCCGATTCAAATTCGGTTATTCTTTCGGACAAGATTGAAATTCCACTATTTGATACGCTTGTTGTTTCATATAGAGCATTAAAAATCCCGCTGAAGAAAAAATATTTCAAACATAAATTAATTTCCAGATGGGACGATAAATTTAAAGATACGGTTTCTGTCCTCAAGAATGAAAATTTAGCATTGACTCCCGAATCAATTTTCGGAAAACAGTTAAAGAAAAACGGAACGATTATCAGAGGAATTACGGTTGGAACCAACTCGGGAGCACAGCTTAAAAGCGGACTGAGATTGGAACTCTCCGGAAAATTATCTGAAAATGTTGAGATTGTAGCCGCGCTTACCGATCAAAATTCTCCGATTCAGCCTGAGGGAGTAACGGAACGCCTTAATGAAATTGACAAGGTATTCATAA
>JALWEC010000005.1 GCA_027036655.1 Melioribacteraceae bacterium | reverse complement strand
GCGTTGCCAATAAAACCCCCAAGGGTACCGGTTCCCGAAACATTTTTTGTGCTGTAACAATGAGAAATAGTCGGAGTACCGTTCGTACTATTACCTGCAAATCCTCCGACAGAGTGGTCTCCGCTAACATTTCCGCCAATAGAATAACTGTCTTTAATGTTACCATAATAATTGTGACCTACAAAACCTCCGACATTGTTATTTGTCCCGGAAACCGTTGCGGAACTGTTACAACTGTATATCATCTCGGAGTTCACTCCGACAAATCCGCCTACACTGGAATAACCGCTGACCGAACCGGTAGTCCAGCAGTGCGAAATTGTCCCTTTCCCGCCTAATTGTCCGCATAACCCTCCTACTGCCTGATAACCGGAAATATTAACATCTGATAGGTATAGTTTTGTTACTCTACCGGAATCAGAGACTCCTCTAACGTATCCGAATAAGCCAATGTAGTTGCTATCAACTGCGGAGCGGTCAATAGTTAAATTGCTAATAGTATGGTAATCCCCGTCGTAAGTACCGTAAAAATATTTATTGTAATCTTTCCCAATAGGGAAAAAGCCCTGATTATCCCCTGAGGATGTTGCGTCATTATCGTCGTTGTATCTGTTACCGTCGCTATCGTCGTCGGAATCGTCCCAATATTGAGTTTGGCTTGCGTCAATGTCGACGGTTTGTTTAAAATATTTATCCCAGTCGGATGGCGTTTGGCATAATTTCGCCAAATCGCTGAGGGTTGATATTAGATACGGGTCGGACGATGTTCCCGTACCTCCGCTATATTGGGCAAAAAGGGTTACATACGAGAAAAGCAAAAATATTAAAAATATTATTTTCTTCATTTTATCCTCCAAAATGTGAACGAAATAAATTTTATAAAATTTGATAAATTCACGGTTAATTAATCATATTAACCAAGAGGCAACAATGATTCGGAGATTTTAAGTCGGTAGAGTAGATAGTCGGCACAGAATTCAATATAGAATATTGTCGGCTCAACTTTAGACAGTAAAAGGAAAATATTTAGGAAATACGAAACACCATAGAGAACCTTTTCTTTTTTCTTAATCGGAAAAGGGAAATGTAACAGTTAAATGTACAAAATTTTCCGAACAAAAAATAAATAAAAATAACGTTTGTGCTTTGCGGCACAGAAATAAAGTCGGCTGTGAAAACTTGGAAGAACAGACTAAACAATTTTTTTATAAAGCCCAAATTATCATTAAAAAATTATTCCATTCGGAAATTTCAGATAATGAACAGTTTATTGTAGCACAGTTTGCATATCCTCCCGCAAAATGTGGGGGGAGGGCAAACTGTGTATTGAATACTTGTGTAAATAAAACTAATTTTATGTTTTCCTAGTTTTATATGAAAATAACGACCGGCAAGATTTATTTATATGAAGGCTTTGCATAATCCCGTAATATGTCATTCTGAGTCCCGACAAAGTCGGGGAGAAGAATCTCAAAACCGGTAATTATACCGAATTTAAAGATATTTTACGGTTTCAATCTTCTCCAGGGCGAACTCAATTTGACAAATTTAGGTTATGTAAAGGGTTCAATTATTCTTTTCTTTCCGTATCGGATAAATTAAGTTCTTTCATCAGGCGGGCGTGTAAGTCTTCGGGAAGGTCAATTTCCCACTTTTTGTACATATCGATTGTGCTTTTTACGGAATAAAAAAACTTGGAGCAATTTTCGCAGTGCTCAAGATGCTCCTTAATTTCGGAACACTGAGGCGCGTCAATGTCTTCGGCGAGCGTGTCGCAAATGTATTCTGCGACATCTTTACAAGTTATTTTTTTTATTTCCATCTTCGGCAATAATTTTATTTAGTTCGTCTCTTAAAAAAGCTCTTGCTCTGTGCAGTCTCGATTTAACCGCCGGCACCGATAACTTCATCGCTTCGGCTGTTTCTTT
>JALWEC010000004.1 GCA_027036655.1 Melioribacteraceae bacterium | reverse complement strand
ATAAAGAGATAAAAAAACAAATTGTTTTCGGGTTTACGGCGCTGATAGTTGTTAGTTTTTTAATTGTGATTATTTAATTAAAGAAAGGTTTTAATTTAATATCTACTCTATGTAATTGGAACAATCTAAGATAATATTTGTAATTAGATTGTTGCCTAACTTTCAAAAAAAATGTCATGGATAAAATGAAAAAATATGATGTAGTAATTATCGGAGCAGGACCGGGCGGAACGCCCGCAGCTATCCGTTTGGCTAAAGCGGGAAAAAATGTTTTGTTAATTGATAATCGAGGCGAACCCGGAGGCGAGTGCCTTTTCGAAGGATGTATTCCCTCGAAAACTTTGGAACAATCGGCGGATTATTTTTATCTGCTGAAATATATGAAGGATTTCGGTATTAACGGAGGCGGAACCCCGACAATTAATTGGGAAAAGGTTGTTAGAAAGAAAAATAATATCATACAACAGCGTCTGGAGATGGAGCTTAAACTTTTTGATTCCATTCCCACCTTGAATTTTATGAACGGAGAAGCGCGGTTTGTTTCTTCAAAGAAAATTGAAATCATAAGTTGCGCCACAAATAAGTTGATAGAAGAAGTATCTTTTGACTACGCCATAATTGCAACCGGTTCTAAACCGTTCATTCCTCCTTTTGAGGGAAACGGCGTTTCCAAAGTTTGGACAAATAAAGAGATGTTTGAAGAAGAAGATTTGCCGAAGTCCGTCCTTATTATAGGGGCGGGAGCCATAGGCGTTGAGTTTGCTCAAATGTTTGCCAAAGTTAATGTGCGGACAACCGTTGTAGAAATGTTGGATCGCATTTTACCTCCGGTTGAAACAAACTTTGCAAATCTTCTTTACGAGAAAATGAAAAAAGAGGATAAAATTGATATTTACCTTTCCTCCGAAGTAAAAAGAATTGATTATGAAAAGGAAAAGTTCTTAACAACTTTCGAGCTTCCCGATAAGAGCGCAAAAAGGATAAGTTCCGACCGCGTTATTGTGGCATCGGGGCGCAGACCGAATATTGAGCCGCTTCGGTTAGAAAAAGCGGCAATCGATTTTAATAAAAGGGGGATAGCGGTTGATAAATATCTCGAAACCAATGTTGAAGGTATTTATGCAGTCGGCGATATAATAAACGGCCCGACTTTTGCGCATACCGCAACGTATGAAGCGTTGATAGCGGCAAATAATATTTTAAATGGGAATATACAGCAAGTCGATTTTACAAAAAATTCGTGGGTTCTTTTTTCCGACCCTGAAATCGCTTCGGCAGGATTAACTGAAAAACAAGCTCTTGATTCAGGCTTCAAAATAATTACGGGTAGTTATGATTACGGAAAAGACGTACGGGCGCAAATTAACGACAGACCTTTCGGGCGGCTGAAATTCGTAGCTGAAAAAGAAACCGGTAGGTTGCTTGGTATTCATATATTTACAGAAGGGGCGGCGGATCTTGCGGGCGAAGCTGTTCTTGCGGTCTCAACAGAATCAACTATTAAAGATATTGCCGAAGCAATTCATCCGCATCCTACTTTGACCGAATCTTTCGGCGTTTTAGCGAGACAAATGCTTGCCGAGCTGGAGAAAAATAAAATGGAAATGGAAGGATGATTTATACAGTTACTTTAAACCCCGCATTGGATAGAACAATTTGGGTTGAACGAATTAAAGACGACGATCCGAATCGTATTAAGAAAGAAAAAAAGTACGCGGGCGGAAAAGGAATAGACGTTTCCCGTGTGCTTTATCATCTTGGAATTCCCAACAGGGCATTGGGATTTTTAGGCGGATATACGGGCATGGAGATAGAAGGCATTTTGCTTCAGGAAGGAATTTATACAGATTTTACGACAATTGTGAATGAAACAAGAACGAACATTGTTTTAGACATTGAAAGCGAGCGACGGCAGGTTATTTTGAGTGCGAA
>JALWEC010000003.1:1505-5955 GCA_027036655.1 Melioribacteraceae bacterium | reverse complement strand
ATGAAAAAATTTGCTTTTCTTTTTTTGATATTTACGTTTGTCATTTCGGCGCAGACTTACAAAAAAGTCGCGGTCGAGATTAACGGAATTAATCAGATCAAAACATTGATGAGACTCGGCGTTATTGCCGACGCGCCTGTATTCGGGGAAGATAAATCTTCCGTCGAGGTTTTTATCGACGAAGCTCAGCAGAAAATTTTAGATGAAAACGGGTTTACCTACCGCGTTCTGATTTCCGATTGGAAAAAATATTACGCTTCCCGTCCGAAAATGACCGAAGCCGAAAAAAATCAGGCGAAAGCGTATTCCTATCAAAAATACGGAGTAAAAGGATTTGACTTCGGCTCAATGGGCGGATTTTTAACAGCCGACGAAGTTTACGCAAAGTTGGACGATATGCACGCGAACTACCCTAATTTAATTACCAAGAAAGACACCCTTGGAGTTACGCTTCTCGGCAATCCTATGTATTACGTGAAAATTTCAGATAATCCAAACCTGGACGAAGACGAGCCGGAAGTTTTCTACAATTCTTTAATTCACGCGCGCGAGCCAGAGGCGATGATGCAGATGATTTATTTTATGTATTATCTTCTCGAAAATTACGGAACTGACCCGCAGGTAACTTACCTCGTTAATAATCGCGAGATGTATTTTTTGCCGGTGTTCAATGTTGACGGGTATAAATATAATCAACAGACCGACCCGAACGGCGGCGGAATGTGGAGAAAAAACAGAAGGACAAACAGTGACGGCAGCGTGGGCGTGGACTTAAATCGGAACTGGGGATTTAAATGGGCTTTTGACGATGACGGTTCAAGCGGAATCCCTTCAAGCGAAACATATCGGGGAACCGCTCCTTTTTCCGAGCCTGAAACTCAATCGGTCAGAGAATTTTGCACTGCTCATAATTTTAAGCTGACTCTTAACTATCACACTTACAGCGATTTGCTTATTCTTCCTTGGGGATACATTCCGGAGGAAACTCCCGATTCGCTTCTTTTCCGTGAATACGCTTCCGAGATGACGAAGTATAACGGATATACTTGGGGAATTGCAAGCGATATTATTTATTCGGTAAACGGCGACGCGGACGACTGGATGTACGGCGAGCAGATTGAGAAAAATAAGATTTATTCGATGACGACCGAAGTCGGAACTTCCTCCGACGGTTTCTGGCCTCCGCAGAGCAGAATTTATCCTCTTGCGGAAGAAAACGTTTTCCCGAATCTTTATCTTGCCTGGGCTGCAGGCGGGTTTGTTAAAATTGACGAAATTGGTTTTTCATCGGAATATATCAATCCCGGCGAATCAATGAAAGTAGGGTTTAAGGTTAAAAACAAAGGACTCGGAAGTGCAACAGGAGTTGTGGTAAATGTTTCCTCCTTATCCGATTACGTTACCGTTGCCGGAAGAACGATTTATATCGATACGCTAAGTGCGAGAACAAGTTACACGGTTCCCGATTCGCTAAATATTACCGTTTCTAACGATTGCCCGATCGGAGAACCTCAGGAGCTTTTGGCGGGAATCAGTCTGGATGGAAATGTAGTTTATTACGATACGGTTTCTTTTGTAGTTGGTACGCCTACGGTATTGTGGGAAGATACAACAAATGTTATCACGGATAATTGGACTGTCAGCAGCGATTACTCCAAACATTGGGATTTCACAACTTCGGCGTTCTTCACGCCTCCTACTTCAATTACCGACAGTCCAATCGGCAATTACGGGAACAGCTCGAGCAATAAAATGACGTTTAAGAATGTAATCGATTTAACCGGCGTGCACGGCGCATTTCTTTCGTATCATACAAAGTGGGATATTGAAAATGACTGGGATGCCGGACGAGTAAGAATTTCAACAAACGGCGGCTCTACTTGGACGGATCTATCCGGACTTTATACGAATCCGGGCACCGGACAAGGCGTTCAGCCTGCGGGAGTTCCGGTTTACGATGGAAAACAGTCGAACTGGGTTGAAGAGAGAATTGATTTATCCTCATACGCGGATAAGCAGATTAAGCTTCGTTTTCAGTTGGAATCGGATGGCTCGGTTACCGGCGATGGTTGGTATCTTGATGATTTGAAGATAATGTATTACGATTCGATTCAGGTTTCGGTTGACGATAATCTTATTCCGGCAAAATTCAGTTTGGGACAGAATTATCCAAACCCGTTCAATCCCACAACGACAATAAACTACTCATTACCTTCTGTTGAGGCAAGTAACGCCTTGTCCGTCCAATTAACAGTTTATGATATACTCGGACGGAAAGTTGCAACGCTTGTAAACAAGAGAGAAGCGCCCGGAAATCATTCGGTGCAATTTAATGCAAGCAAACTCGGAAGTGGAATTTACTTCTACACCTTGCGAGCCGGAAAATTTATCGCAACTAAGAAGATGATTTTGATGAAGTAGGATTTAAATAAATTTTGTCATTCTGATTCCCGCCGCTTTTTGGCGGGAAAAGAATCTCTAAATTAGAATTTGCGCAGGTGCAGGATAAAAGATTCTTCACTTCGCTTCGCTCTGTTCAGAATGACATGAATAAGTTGAATTGTCTGTTTGGTAAATAGTTTTCCACTCAAGGAATTAAAACTCGAGGGGAAATTTATTATCCTGAAATGAATATTTATTAGAAAGTTTTGCAAAACCTAAATTTGTCATATTGAGTTCGCCACAGCGAAGGTGGTAGCCGTCCCCAACAAAAAGTAATTGGGACAAGCTTGTCGGACTCTTTATGACAACATTAGGTTTTTTTGCAAAGGTTTCTCTTAATCTTTACCGAATTCATCAAGCGCATTGTAAACCGGAACCATGTGCATTAATCCGGGACCGCCGCTCATCAGCACGGCTTGAAATCCGGCTTTGATAATCTCATCCTTTGTCGCTCCGGCTTCAAGAGCATATTTAACATGCAGAGTAATGCACCATTCGCACTGTGTTGAAATTGAAAGGGCGACGTTAATAAGTTCTTTTTCTCTGTCGGTTAAAATCGGTCCGCTTTTAGCTTTATCCATAAATTGGAAAAACGCCTTGCTCTCTTCAGGGGCATTGTCCATTAACCTTTTATTTATATCCATTATTTCATGTAATCTTTTTTCAGCGTTTGTCATTTCCTGTCTCCTTTTACAGAATTTAGTTGGTAATAATTTAGTTTTACTTTAATCTGTAATATATTTATATTTCGTCTAATAACGAAATGAAAAATGGACAATTTAACTCATATTTTTAAAGTATTAAGCGACTCGAACCGAATAAGAATTATAAAGATGCTGCAGGTGCGCTCTTTATGCGTTTGTGAACTAAGTTCGGTTTTGGATTTGGCTTATTCCACCGTTTCTAAGCATTTATCAATTCTGCAGAGCGCCGGAATTATTTATACGGAAAGGAAAGGGAAGTGGTCTTATTATCATCTTTATCATAGTTCCGACAGTGTTTACGTATCTTCCCTTTTATCCAAATTAAGATTATGGCTTAACGAGGATGAGCAGATTTTATCGGACAGAAAGAAAGTTGAGAATAATGATATAAATGAGATCTGTGGGATTTAACATTTTTACTATCATCGAAATAAATTTTATGGGAACTGATTAGCTTTATGAAAATTTTAGTATTGTGTACGGGCAACAGCTGCCGCAGTCAGATGGCTGAAGGATTCTTAAAACATTTTAATTCCGATTTGGAAGTTGTTTCGGCGGGAACGGAGCCTTCTTCCGAAGTGCACACGAAAGCGGTTCAAGTAATGGCAGAAGCTGGAATCGACATCAGCGAAGGGAAACCGAAAAATGTTTCGGAGTTTATTAACGAGAGCTTTGATTATGTAATTACCGTTTGCGACGATGCAAACGAAACTTGTCCGGTTTTTCTCGGTGAAGTAAAACGTAGATTGCACATTGGTTTTGAAGACCCGGCAAAAGCCGTTGGAACGGAAGCTGAGATTATTGCGGAATTCAGAAAAATCCGCGATGAAATTCACGAGAGGTTTTCCGACCTATATCGTGATGAGATTTTGCGAGAAGGCGGGGCTTAGCTTAACAGAGAATTATATCTTGGCGGAGTTTATTCGGCAGTTTTTTTGCGGGGTTCGATATCAATCCTTTATTACGTTATACGTTAATTACGTTTTGTAAAAGTTTCTTTTAATCGTTGAAAAAGATTGCGAGCCAAATTGTTTTTGATGTTGCGGAAGTTTCTTTAACACGGTGTTTCATCAATTTCGGGATGAAGATGTAATCTCCTTCGGCAAGGGGCGTTTCGGTATTGTCGGGAAACTCAATTACAGCTGCGCCTTTTAGCAGAATGACGAACTCGTTTTCGTCCTGTTCATACCAGAATTTTTCCGGCGACGATTGTCCTTCCGAGATGATTCTTTCAATTCGGCAATTACCCGAGTTTATTATTTCTTCGATAATTTCTTCTTTAGTTGTATCGGGAAGCGCTTGGG
>JALWEC010000003.1:0-1495 GCA_027036655.1 Melioribacteraceae bacterium | reverse complement strand
AAAGTTAAACTAAAAGGAACCTTTGCAAAACCTAAAGTTGTCATATTGAGTTCGCCACAGCGAAAGTGGAAGCCGTCCGAAATATTTTTTAATTCGGTAAAATTACCGGTTGAGATTCTTTTCGCCAAGGCGGATTCGCTTCGCTCCATTCAGAATGACATATAAAATAGGTTATGCAAAGTCTTTTAAAAGAGAGATGCACCCGGGCATCTCTCTTTTGAAAAACTATTTATGTTTTTTAGATGATTTTTTATTCTTAGCCGGCTTGTCAATTCCGAGTAATTCAACTTCAAAAATCAAAGTCTGATTCGGTCCGATTGATTGCGGGGCGTGCGCGCCGTAAGCTAAATCGGAAGGTATGTATAATTCCCACTTGGAGCCGACAGGCATCATTTGCAAAGCTTCCGTCCAGCCCTTTATTACTCCGCTTACGGGGAATTCCGCAGGTTTTCCTCTTTTGTAGGATGAATCGAATTCGGTTCCGTCAATCAGCGTTCCTTTGTAATTAACTTTTACCTTGTCCGTTAATTTAGGTTTCGGTCCGTGTCCTTTTTTAAGAATTTTATACTGCAAACCGCTTGGAGTAACTTTTACTCCTTTTTTTGTTTTGTTTTTTTTCAGAAACTCTTCGCCTTTTTTCTTGTTGATTGCACCTTGAGCGTCATTTTTTTTCTGACGGTCGGCTTGTAATTTCATTTGAAATTTACGAAGAATTTTATCGACTTCAGCTTCGGTAACTTTTTGGTTTTTTGCCGTGTAAAAATCAATAAAACCTTGAGTAAGGGCTTTATCGTTAACGTCAATTTTTTGTCTGTGGAAGGTGCGGGCAATATCCGCGCCGATGGCGTAGCTGCTACTGTCTTGGAAAGTTTTTAATTCTACTTTACCATTCGAATTGTTTTGCGCGCAGGCTGATGCGATGAAAAGGAGCACTGCAAAAGATAGGTATTTCATTCTTTCTCCTATGTTTATTAAAAATTTTATTTTCGAGATGTAATCTATATAAAGATATATAGATTACCAATTTTAATGTTAGTTTCAGCGATTTTGTTCCCGAATAGTTTAATTTAATTTTATGTAAAGCCAAATTGTGTATAGGTTTATTTCTGCAAAATCTTAAACAAACTTATTACCTTACGGTATCGTCGATTTATTATCCGATTGTTGTGTGTTTATGCTGATATAAAACTATAAAAGAATTTATTGGGAGTTATAGGAAATTTCATAAAATACTAACTATAAACTAATTCTGTTATTTTCTAAATCAAATATAAACCCAAAATTGTCATTAGACCAAAAATTTCTAATGACTGCCATTAGGAAAAAGTTGACTTAAGTTATTAAAGAACAACAGGTTAACTAACTGCCAAGCTGTTAATTTTAGACAAAAAACCATGTAAGAAAATCTTACTCGTTCTATTTGTAGCACAGTCCGCCACGGCGGACTGTGGGTGCAATTTAGCATTATGCTGTTTTTTCGCAGATTGCAAGTAAT
>JALWEC010000002.1 GCA_027036655.1 Melioribacteraceae bacterium | reverse complement strand
GAAGATACCGGAAAATTCGGTTTTACGATTAGAGTCGTTCCCAAACACTCGCTGCTGATTAATCCTTTTGAACTCGGTTTGATCAAATGGGCGCAACCTAAATCTTAAAGCTGAAATTATTTGAGATGTTTTTGTAATGTTTACTTGATTAATAGAAACCTTTGCATAACCTAAATTTGTCATATTGAGTTCGCTACGTTTACCCCGACCGCTTTTTGTTGGGGGATATATTTCAATGTTATGCAAAGCCTTCTATTAATTATTATCAACTTCAGCAATACCGTTTTAGTTTCCCAAGACAAACCTCGAGGTTTGTGAAAACAGCGAAAAAATAGCCTTTAATTTTTTCTCATTTGCTTAGAAAAAACCTTCGAGGTTTTAACCAGTACTCAAAATTGGAGTGTTAATTATTATCAGTTCCGGTTATGTTGTTTAGTTTTCCAAGGCAAACCTCGAAGGTTTGTCAGAAAACTATTTGGGAATTTATCTCGCTTCTAATTTAAGCTCGACTTTCTTTTTCAGATTATCGCGTTTTAATATTATCGTAATAACATCTCCGGGTCGATGAGATTTTAAAATGTCGGAATAATCCCGCAGATTATTTACGTCTTTTTCATTAACCTTAATAATTATGTCGCCGATTTTAATTCCCGCCTTCGCGGCAGGGGAATTATCCAGCATATCTGCAACTTTTACTCCTGTGCCTGAAAAAGTGAAGTCGGGAACAATTCCGGTTCTTACTTTTCTGGTTTTGCCGGATACTTTACTTTTCGGGGCGATTGCTTTCCCCGCGCTGGCGGAAAGGGGCTTTTCACGGTTTGCAAGATAATCAAGAACTTCTTTCCCAACAGTGGCAACTTTTACAAGTCCGTTTTTGTCAATCTTATCCGCAGTGTCGGTCGGTTTGTGGTAATCTTTGTTGGGACCGCTAAAAAATTGTACTGCCGGAATTCCTTTCTCGAGAAAAGCGACCTGGTCGCTGGCGTCAAGCTGTTCCTTAATTAAATCTGTCGGAATGCCCGTTACATAATCCGTTCCCATAAATATGAATTTCCACTCGCGCGCGCTTCTCCAATTGAGTATCATAATTTTTTTGTTGAAAAGACGCCCGACCGTATCAAAGTTAAGGTCCGCAATAATTTTATTCGTTTTAATTCCCATTGTCGGGTGTGAAACAAAATGTCTCGAGCCGACCAATCCGGATTCTTCTCCGGAAAATGCAATGAAAACCACCGGACGGAGCGGCTTGTAAGATTTGCCGAGAACCCGCGCCAACTCGGTTATCACTGAAATCCCCGATGCGTTATCATCCGCTCCGTGATGAATTTTGCCTTCGTTGCCTTTGTAAACATCGGGCCAGCCCAAACCGAGATGATCGTAATGAGCGGAAATCACCAAGGGAGCGTCGTCGTATTTCGGATTTGTGCCGGGAATGTATCCTATTACATTTGTCAGCGTAAAGTTTTTTCCTTTGATTTTTTGAGTCCAAGTTTGATAATATGTTCCGTTATCGCCGCCCGGTTTTAATCCGTATTTTTCAAATTTACCTTTGATGTAATCGCGCGCTTTATCAAGTTCTGGCGTCCCGAGTCCGCGTCCTTTTAGTTTGTCCGACGACAAGTATTTAATTGTTTCAAACATTTTTTTTGATGAAAAAACCGGAGCGGTGTAGGCAAGCGCTTTTTCTTTCGAGAGTTTTACGCTCACTTTTGCCGACTTATCCAAAACGCGAACGAGAGGCGAATTTATGATTTCCCACTCTCCCTTAAGAATGTTTGTCGGCTCGCTTCCTTCAAATCCGAGATAGCCGTACTTGCCGTAGTGCGGAAGTTTTCGGATTAAACCGTCGGCTGCGTCAGGGTTATCGAGAGCAAGCCAGACAAGGGCGCTTTTGATGTTCTTAGGATTTTTAACCGCGATAACGAAAGATTTTCCG
>JALWEC010000001.1 GCA_027036655.1 Melioribacteraceae bacterium | reverse complement strand
GCTGTGGCGAACTCAATATGACAAATTTAAGTTATGCAAAGCCTTCTTGTAAATTATTCAAACCGGTTTTACTACTGAGATTGAACATTGGTGAGTCCGCCGTGGCGGAGCCGCGCTTCACTCCATTTGCTCGCAATGACGATTTTGTAATTTAAATTCTAATGCCAACTCGTCATAGTAAGCGTCATTGCGAACTGCGACGAAAGGAGCGGTGAAGCAATCTCACTTATAAACACACCTATGCGGAATATTCAAACTTCCGAGACAGAAGACAATTCCGTAAGAACAATTAAAAGATTTTATGTAGCGCAGATTGCCCGTTCCCCCGCAAAAGTGCGGGAGGACTAAGCAATCCGCCACGGCGGACAACGTGTTTTTTTAGCGTTGCCGTTAAGCGTCAATACTAAAATTTTAATTAGATTTAATGTTTAAATTATTAGCAATAGAATTTGAATTTCCACGGCAGCTCAATAAATTTACCGGTTGCAATAAAATGAATAGAGATTTTTTGATGAAAGATAAAAAGATAATAATTAAAAACGCCCGCGAGCATAATCTTAAAAATGTCAGTCTCGAAATACCGAGAAGAAAATTGGCGGTTTTTACCGGAGTCAGCGGGAGCGGAAAATCATCGCTTGTATTCGATACAATCTACGCCGAAGGTCAACGCCGTTACGTGGAAAGTTTGTCTTCGTACGCGCGGCAATTCCTTGACAGACTGCAGAAAACCGACGTCGAATCAATCGAGGGAATTTGCCCTTCGGTGGCAATCGAGCAAAAAACCCCTTCTAAAAATCCCCGCTCTACCGTCGGGACCACAACTGAAGTTTACGATTATCTTAAGCTCCTTTTTGCCAGAATCGGGAAAACATATTGTTTCAGCTGCGGAAACGAAGTCAAAAAGGATTCTACCGAAACTGTCGCGAATTGGTTAGAAAAGCAACCCGCGGGAGAAAAATTTTTGCTTGCCTTTCCTTTTAAGTATAATAAAGAATCCAACTTTGATTTTGAGATTGATTTGTTGAAGCGGAAAGGATTTTTCCGTTTTTATCAGAAGAAAAAATTAATAGACATCAATGATAATCCCGACGCGCTTAGCTCTAAAGGTTCGCTTTATGTCGTTATCGAACGCTTTAAGACGGGCGGCAACATACGCGAAAAACTCGCCGATTCAATCGAGTCGGCGTTTAAGATAGGAGAGGGCTACATCTCGGTGATTAAGATGGAAACGGGAAGAGTAAGGAATTTTTCTTCCCACTTTGAATGCTGCGGAATTACGTATGTTGAACCTGAGCCTCGTTTTTTTTCATTCAACAATCCGTTTGGAGCTTGTCCCGTTTGTCAGGGCTTCGGGCGCGTTATCGGCTACGACGAGGATTTAATCATTCCCAATAAAAATCTATCGATTCTCGCCGGAGCAATTGCTCCTTGGCGCACGCCGAAGTTTAGCAAAAATTTAAGAAACCTGCTGAAAGCGGCTAAAGGAAAACGCATTCCTGTTGATATTCCTTATTCCGAGCTTTCTGAACTTCATAAAAAATATATTTGGGACGGCTTCGACGATTTTGAAGGGATTAACGGCTTTTTTAAAAAGCTGGAACAGAAGACTTACAAAATGCACATTCGCATTATCCTCAGTAAATACAGAGGTTACACAAAATGCACTGCTTGTAAAGGTTCGCGGTTAAGGCGCGAAGCGCTTCAAGTAAAGATTAACGGAAAGTCCATTGCCGATATCGTTTCGCTCTCATTGGAGAAGGCAAAAATATTTTTCGATAACATTTCGCTTACAGAGTATGAAGAAAAAGTCGCAGGACAAATATTAACCGAAATCAGAAAGCGGCTTACTTTCCTTAACGATGTGGGACTCGGATATATTACGCTTGACAGAATGAGCTCAACGCTGAGCGGCGGCGAAACTCAGCGTATAAATCTGGCAA